>NZ_JBNNTW010000011.1:86827-86962 GCF_050279145.1 Lysinibacillus sp. NPDC094177
GCCGCCAGAGCGACGGAAGGAATAGCAAAAGCGACGGATAGAATCGGAAGCGACGGATAGAATCAACAAAGCGACGGAAGGAACCGCCAGAGCGACGGATAGAATCAACAAAGCGACGGAAGGAATAGCAAGAGC
>NZ_JBNNTW010000011.1:87060-111598 GCF_050279145.1 Lysinibacillus sp. NPDC094177
GCGACGGATAGAATCGGAAGCGACGGAAGGAACCGCCAGAGCGACGGATAGAATCAACAAAGCGACGGAAGGAATAGCAAGAGCGACGGATAGAATCGGAAGCGACGGAAGGAACCGCCAGAGCGACGGATAGAATCAACAAAGCGACGGAAGGAATAGCAAGAGCGACGGATAGAACCGTCGAAGTGACGGATAGCCCCGCCAAAGTCGAGGATAGAATCATCAAAAAGACAGAAGTATCGGCCAAAGCGACGGAAAGAGTAGATAAAGAAATGAATGGCATCCCCGAAAAATTAGATTCATCTACTTAAAACATAAATTTTCTTCAAAATTCAGATATCTTGTTGAAGTTTACGTTAGCGTCAATGATATACTGATGGAAAATGGGAAGGGGGAGATGATGTTGAAGACGATTCAAGAAGTGGCTAGGCAGTTTAATGTTTCAACACGGACAATTCGCTATTATGAGGAGCTAGGGCTGCTTAATCCCAATCGGTCATCTACAAATCAACGAACCTTTTCAAAAAAAGAATTAGCAAAGCTTAAGCTTATTTTCCGAGGAAAGCGTTACGGTTTTTCACTTGAGGAGATTAAGGAGATGGTATTGCTGTTTGATTATGATCGCACGGGCATTCAGCAGTTGGAGCGTACGGTCGAATATGGGGAGCAAAAAATTCAAGAAATTGATGACAAAATAGCGGAGCTTGTACAGATGAAAATGGAGATACAGCAATTACAAGGCATTTTTACAGAAAAATTAGCGACGTTAAAGGGAGAGATGCACGATGAATAGTTCGAATTTGTTAGCACGTAATGCCCGAAAGTATCCTATGAGCGATGCTGTTGTTTGCCAAGGTAGACGAGTGTCTTATCGTGATTTAGATGAGCAAGTGACACGTCTTAGTCATGCTTTATTAGAGCAAGGGGTGCGACAAGGCGATAAAGTCATCATTTTTATGCCAAATGTTGTAGAGTTTGTTGTTAGCTATTTTGCAATTCAGCGCATTGGAGCTATTGTCGTTCCAGTAAATGCGAAATTTACGCTGCAAGAGGTCGAATATGTAGCGCAGCATGCTGATGCTAAAGCTATTCTAGTACATGAGGCAATTTTTGCAGCAGTCGAAAATATTACGGTTGTTCCTTTAAAAATCAAAACAGGTCAGGAGAAGGTGGGTTGGTTAAACTATGAAACACTTATTCAACATGCAAGCATTCAAACAATCGATTGCCAGTTGAATGAAGATGATGTTTCGACGATTTTATATACATCGGGTACAACGGGAAAACCAAAGGGTGTGTTGTTTAGTTATCGCAATATTTTAACTGTAGCACAAATGATTGCAGTAGAAATGGAAGTAAAGCCTGAAAGCCGAATCCTTCTCATGATGCCGTTGACGCATTCAGCTCCATTACATCTATTTTTAATGGCTGGAGTACTCGTAGGCTCAACAAACGTGCTAACACCAACATTTACGCCTGATTTGTTTATTGATTCAATAGAGCAGGAAAGGACAACGCATTTCTTTGGCGCACCTGTTGCCTATTTGTTAACGGCCCAAATGCCAAGATTGCAAACAGCTGATTTATCATCGATGAAATGGTGGGTTTATGGTGGCGCGCCTTTATCACAAAATGAAGTCCAATTTTTACAAAAAGCATTCCAAACAGATAATTTAACTTGTGTCTATGGCTTAACAGAGGCTGGTCCAAATGGTTCGTTATTGTTTGGCAGAGAGCATGCGACGAAAGCAGGAAGTATTGGTCGCCGTGCACCACTTGGAGCGGAGCTGCGTATTATCAACGACGAAGGAGAAGATGTCAGCGTTGGTGAAGTGGGAGAAATCGTCTTACTTGGTGAAGGCAATATGCTCGGCTATTACAAGGATGATGTTGCAACAAAGGCTGCGTTTATAGATGGCTGGTTGAAAACAGGTGATTTAGCGCGCGTAGATGAGGACGGCTATATTTGGATTGTCGATCGTAAAAAGGATGTTATTTTTTCAGGCGGTGTGAATATTTATCCGAAAGAAATTGAAGATAGAATTTTGAGCTATGAGGGAATATTTGAGGTTGCTGTAATAGGTGTACCACATCCGGAATGGGGAGAAACAGTAAAGGCCGTTTATGCTGCTAAAACAGAAATTGACGAGGACAGACTTAAAGCTTATTTGGAGGAGCATCTTGCTAAATATAAAATTCCGCGCATTTTTGAACGCGTGGAAGCACTACCACGAAATGCATCAGGCAAAATACTAAAACAAACTTTAAAGGGACAAGAGGTGAGATAGCATGAAGGTTTTACAGCAGGAAGAAATGAAAACAACAAACTTTTTTAAAGATAATGATACACTTCATAAAGTTTTAGAAATGATGCTAGATAAAGAGTTTGTGGAATATGCAACACGTGAGCTAACAGATTTCGGTGAGCTTTGTGCAGGAGAGATTGATATGAGAGCCAAACATACGGATAGAGAGGGTGAACCTCGATTACAAAGGTATAATGCTTATGGTGAAGAAGTGTCAGAGGTTTGGGTCAATGATGGCTATAAAAGAACAATTGAAGAGACGTATAATACCGGCATTGTTGGCTATGTGCATAAGGATATTCCGCAATTAGGTAGGAAGGGCAACTATGTTTATAGCTTTGCTCAAGGTTATTTATTATCACATACGGAGCCAGGCTTTTACTGTCCTGTTACTTTAACAATGGCAACGGCTTTTTTACTTGATCATTATGCAAGTGATGAGGTGAAGGAGCGCTTTTTACCACATGTTTGTGCAACAGGAGAGACAGAGCTATATGAGGGGGCTACTTTTTTAACGGAGCGTCAAGGTGGCTCAGATGTTGGTGCGAATGTTGTAGAGGCAAGACAGGACGGCGATCAGTATCGTTTATATGGTGAGAAATATTTCGCGTCTAACGCAGGAATGTGTGGGGTAGCCATGGTATTGGCACGCATGGAAGGAGCTCAGGCAGGTTCAAAGGGCTTAACATTATTTGCAGTTCCATGGCGAAATGAAGATGGCACTGTTAATAACCTTCGCATTCGACGTTTAAAGGATAAACTGGGTGTTAAAGCAGTACCTTCAGGTGAGGTGGAATTTGATGGTGCGCTAGCTTACGTTGTGGGTGATCCAAATAAAGGAATTTATTATATGCTGGAGGCGCTTAATTTATCAAGAATTTGCAATGCGGTTGCTTCTATAGGCATTATGCGCCGCGGATATTTAGAGGCGAAGCACTATGTGACAAATCGTCATGCATTTGGTAAGCCTTTAACGCAATACCCTATGATTCAGGATACACTAGGGAAATTCGCTGCCAAGCTTCATGTGGAAGTTGCTACGGTTTTTGATCTTATTCAGCTGTACGATAAGGTAACTAGTGGACAGGGGAATAAAGAGGACATCATTTTAAATCGCTTGTATATTGCGATCATGAAAAAAGAAACGGCAGAGCAAGCTGTACATTATGCTAGTGAAGCAATTGAATTACATGGCGGAAACGGCTATATTGAAGATTTTGTTACACCTCGGTTATTAAGAGATGCACAGGTACTTACTGTGTGGGAGGGGACAGCGAATATTTTAGCTTTAGAGCTCATTCGTTTAGTTGAAAAGTTTCATGTGCACGAAATGTTTGTTCGTGTCATGGAGGGACGTCTAGAAAAACTAGCTGACAGTCCATTAGTCGAAAATGTAGTGAAGCAATTATCTAAACTAGATTCAACTTTGCAAACATTTAGCCGTTTAGATGATGCGACGAAAACGTTTGAGGCAAAAAAGGTCGCAGAGAAAATGGCACATTTATATGAAAGTGTTGTAGCGGTTGAATGGGCGCAAAGATTCGGCGGCAAATATGAGAAGCTAGCAGATATTTATTTAGAGAGCACATGGGCATTGCGAGAAATGGGTGCACCAATGAAAACCGTACAGTATTTCTCAGACATAGTTTAATTGATTAGAGGTCGTCTCGAATGGGGGCGACTTTTTTGATTTTCATGTATAATGAAATCAACTGAATATTATAAAGGTTCTTTACTTATGTAAAGTGAAAAGGGAAATCGGTGTAATTCCGATGCGGTCCCGCCACTGTATGTGTGAGTTTTTTCAATCTGCGCCACTGAAAATTTCGGGAAGGCTTGAAAAAGCGTAAGGAGCACAAGCCAGGAGACCTGCCTTTATAGAAAACACGTTGTAGCCTACGAGGATAGGATGGTGGATTTTGTATATGTATTTTTGTGCAGATTTGACCCCCTCATTTTTTATGATGAGGGGTATTTGTTTTGTAAGATAAATGTCGATAAATTTGAAAGAGTGGATGATAATCTCACAATGTTGGGTGATAAACCCACAACCTTGGGCGAGAAAAACTAAAGTATATCGATAAATCAGGAAAACAAGTCATTAACTATATGCACAGATAGACTAAGGGGGATTCATTCACATGAAAAAAATTTGGAAAATAGGATTATCAGCATTTTTAGCTATTGGCTTGCTGGCTGCATGTAATACTAAAGAGGCGACAAATGAAAAGCCGTCATCTTCTGAGCAACAAGAGACAACAAAAGTAGATCAAGCAACATTCCCAATGAAGATAACGGATGCTACTGGTAAGGATATTACGCTTGAGGCGCCTCCTGAAAAGATTGTCTCTCTCATTCCGAGTAACACAGAAATATTATTTAGCCTTGGCCTAAATAATGAAATAGTTGGTGTAACAGATAATGACGATTATCCTTCAGAGGCAACTAAAAAAGAAAAGGTCGGCGGTATGGATTATAATATCGAACAAATTATTGCTTTAACACCAGATATCGTTTTTGCACATGCATCGGGTATGGGGAATTCAAAAGGAGCAATTGAACAGCTTGAGGCTGCAGGTGTGAAAGTATTTGTTGTAGCGGATGCCAAAAACTTTGATGAAACATACACAACGATTGAACAGCTTGGTCGTGCAACAGGAAAATTAGAAGAAGCTAAAAAAATTGTCGCAAATATGAAGGCAAAAGTTAAAGAAGTTGAAACAAAACTTGAGGGTGTTGAACCAAAGAAAGTCTTTGTAGAGTCGTCTGATGAGCCAGAAATTTATACAGCTGGTAAAGGTACATTTATGAATGAAATGCTAGAAATGATTCATGCCGAAAATGTGGCAGCGGATTCAAATAGCTGGTATAAAATTGATGCAGAACAAATTATCGCGAAAAATCCAGATGTCATTGTAGTGGCATATAATTATGTACCTGATATTTTAACGAAAATTCCAAAACGTCCAGGCTTTGAGACAATTACGGCCGTAAAAAATAAAGCTATTGTACAAGTGGATGAAAACACGACAAGTCGTCAAGGTCCTCGATTAGCAGATGGTCTTGAGGAATTAGCGAAGGCCGTCTACCCAGAGGCGTTTAAATGAGTAAATCAATTGTAGCCTATATAACAGCGATTACGCTTCTAGTCATTAGCATCTGGTGTGGTGTAGCGATAGGCTCGGTTCATATTCCACTAGAAGTATTGTGGAATAAGGCGGCTGATGAAACAGCTGCCAATATTTTATGGAAGATTCGGTTACCTAGAGTTTTGCTGGCAGGGCTTGTAGGGGCATCACTTGCTATTGCAGGGGCAGCTTTTCAAGGTTTATTAAAAAACCCTTTGGCTGATCCTTATACGTTAGGTGTTTCCTCTGGTGCATCAGTTGGTGCAGTTATGACGATTTTCTTTAGTATATCCATACCTGTAGTCGGCCATTTTACGTTACCGACCTTTAGTATGATAGGTGCCATATTAACGATGGTAGCTGTCATGGGTTTTGCTAGAATAGTAGACCGCTCGCTAAAAATGGAAACTCTTATATTAACAGGGGTTATATTTAGTTCATTTTTAGGTTCCTTGATTTCGTTAATGATTGCATTATCTGGTGAAGAGCTACGGCAAGTTATCGGATGGCTACTCGGCTCAGTATCGATGCGGGGTTGGCCTTTTGTTCAAATGATTATTCCGTTTGTGATAATTGGCTCAATTATGCTTTGGACACAAAGACGCGAGTTAAACGTTCTGTTATATGGAGAAGAACGCGCAAAGTATTTAGGTGTCAATGTTAAGCGCAGTAAATATATTATTTTAGTGGGTGGATCAATGTTGACAGGAGCTGCGGTAGCTGTTTCTGGAACGATTGGCTTTGTTGGTTTAGTAGTTCCTCATATGACGAGAATGGTTTGGGGTTCAGATCACCGTCATTTATTGCCATTATCATTTTTAAATGGTGCAACATTACTGATTATTTGTGATTTAGTAGCACGAACAATTATTATGCCAAGAGAGCTACCGATTGGTGTAATTACTGCATTTATTGGGGCGCCCGTTTTTTCCTATATTTTTTATAAGCAACGTAGAGGCAAGGGGGTACGGGCATGATTGTTGTTGAACATCTTTCTGGTGGCTATGAAGATGTACCGATCGTCCAGGATATAAGTTTTTCTGTTAATAAAGGAAAAATACTAGGGATTTTAGGGCCGAATGGTAGTGGGAAATCTACACTGTTAAAAGTAATAAGTGGTATACTACCAGCAACTGCAGGCACTATATTAATAGATGGTAAAAATAGTAGCTCTTACAATGCTCGTGCTTTAGCAAAAAAAATGGCGGTGCTGCCACAATTACATGCTAATGCCTTTTCAAACAGTGTACGAGAGGCGGTATCTCTTGGACGTTATCCACATCAAAAAGGCTTTTTTTCGAGCTGGACTGATCGTGATGAACAGGCAGTCCAACATGCAATGATGCAAACAGGTGTGAAACGCTATGAACAGACATCGATGGAATTTTTATCGGGCGGTGAACAGCAAAGAGTTTTTGTAGCTCAAGCTCTAGCACAAACAGCGGAAATATTACTATTAGATGAGCCAACGAACCATCTAGATATTGCTCATCAACGTCAAATTTTAGATATGGTGCGAAAGGAAGCAATAGAATGTGGTTTGACAGTTATTATGGTACTACATGATATGAATTTAGCTTCCCTCTATTGTGATGAATTGTTACTTATGGAGGAAGGGCGGATGCGGGCATTTGGGGAGCCACATGAAGTATTAATCGCTTCGCAAATCGAAGACGTCTATCATGCGCGAGTTGCAACCTATGCACATCCTGAAATTCCAAAGCCTCAAATTACAATGATGCCAGCTTTAGCTGAACATCAGCAACGTGCTGTCATAAAAAAAGAAAACTTCACTGTTACAGATCAGTACATTCAGCTTCAATCAGAGTTTCCTTTAAAAACGGTGTCCTCAGCTGTTCATAATCCGGGTATCGGTTGGTATGATTGCCTGTTAAATCGCTCTGTACCAATAGATTATGTGATTAGTGATGTAAAGAGAGAAGTCGATGAATTTTTACTGAAGGAGCGTTTTGCATCAACAAGTACTGTCGTCATGTTAACAGCTGTACCAACAAACCTAGTAGCTATTAATGAATTTAAAGCTTCCTTTGGCAGCATCCTTGTTGCTGTTACGGCTGGAGTTGGCAATGCTGTTGATGTGTCTCGTACACATGAAAGGCAGGATGAACCATATATTGGTACTATAAATACGTGGGTTATCATTAATGGTTGTTTATCTGAAGAAGCCTTTTTCCAAGCAATGATGACAGCAAATGAGGCGAAAACAAAGGCATTACAATCAGAAAATATTCGTGATGAGCTAAGTGGTACGATTGCGACAGGTACTGCTACAGATAGTTTATTGATTGCGGCAACACAAAAAGGGGAAGAAATGCTGTACGGTGGCCCAATTACTGATGTAGGCAAAATTATCGGTAAAGGTGTTTTTGAAACAACTGTGCAGGCAATAAAAAATTATCTTCATTCAGCAGATAAACCTGCTGAATGAAGATAATGCCTCCGGCGGATGTCACGGATTTTCAAAGGAATGAATTGTGCGTGCACAGTTCAAAATCCGGACGCAATTACGCCAAGGCGAAATTGATAAAATAATTCAAGGAGATGAGAGAAATGAAGCTTTATACAAAAACAGGCGATACAGGGAAAACAAGTCTTATCGGTGGACGCGTTGATAAAGATAGCTTACGCGTTGAGACATATGGGGCAATCGATGAGTTAAATTCTTTTATTGGTAAGGCTGTCAGTGAACTAGATCGTGAGCTATTCAAGGATATTTTAATTGATTTAGAAACGATTCAGCATGAGCTTTTTGATGCGGGCGGCGACCTCGCTAACGTTATGAAAGAGCGTCATTACAAGCTGACAGAGCAGCCAATTGAAGTGTTGGAATCGCGTATTGATGCATTGTCAGATGAAGCACCGCCGTTACAGCGCTTTATTCTGCCAGGTGGTGCACCAGCAGCTGCAACCTTACACATTGCTCGCACAGTAGCACGCCGAGCAGAGCGTCAAATGGTAACGCTTATGAAGGAAATCGAAGACGTACCGACAATTGTGCAAAAATATTTAAACCGTCTATCTGATTATTTATTTGCAGTAGCACGGGTTGTAAATCATCGATTGAATGTCGCGGATATCGAATATATTCGAAGCGGCAATGTCTTTAAAAAATAACAGTCGAATGATTGATCATTGCTGAAACACATATAAAAAAGAAATAGCTACTTTGAAATTTAGCGCACTGGAAAAGTCGATTTGTCATCAAAAACATGATGCAAATCGGCTTTTTTGAGTTTCTAAACCTAACAAAAAATAGATTTATAATATAAAAAAATGAAATTCTTTAGCTGTTCCATGTCCTCTTAAAAATTCAGGGTGGCTTTTTTTCTTGTAAAATGTAAGAATATAAAATTATCAGAAATATTTTCGTTTTATGTTGACTGAATGCTCACTCATTTATTAGAATGGGAATATAAATGATAGAATGAAGTACATTTACGTTTGAGCTAGCAAATTTATCACAAAGAGAGAAATTTACGACAACTAAAGGGGGGACCAACCATGAGTCCATTAGTAATTGCAAACATTGTTCTAACAGTCGTGGTTGTGCTTTATGCAGTAGGATTGTTCTTCTATCTGTTAAAAACACGCTATAAGTTTGTGCAATTGGGGAAAAAGGTTGAGTTTGATGAAAGTGTTAAAGAACGAATTCATTATCTAATGGTCAATGTACTTGGCCAAAATAAGCTATTAAAAGATCCAAAGAGTGGTTTAATTCACGTCATGTTCTTCTATGGATTTTTGATGGTGCAGTTAGGTGCCATTGATTTAATTTGGAAGGGGTTAGTACCTGGATCACATCTGCCGCTTGGCATTTTCTACAGTGTGTTTACATTCTTCCAAGAGCTTGTGGTATTAATGATTTTAGTGGCGGTTGTATGGGCATTTTACCGTCGCTATGTAGAAAAGCTAGTACGTCTAAAACGAGGCTGGAAAAATGGTCTTGTGTTAATTTTCATTGGTGGGTTAATGGTTTCCACATTGTTTGCAAATGGTATGGGATTAATTTGGCATGGTGAAGGACTAACTTATACTGAGCCAGTTGCTTCTGGCATTGCTGCTATTTTTGGCTTCCTACCAGCGTCAGCGGCGGCTGTTGTTTTCTATGTGATGTGGTGGGCGCACTTATTAATTCTGTTGACATTCTTAGTGTATGTACCACAATCAAAGCATTTCCACTTGATTGTAAGCCCGATCAATGTGTACATGAACCGTTTAGATCGTACGGGTACTCTAACACCGATCGACTTTGAGGCATTAGAAAATGCTGAAGATGAAGAGGATATACCAGCAATTGGTGTTGGACGTATTCAAGACTTCACACAAAAACAAATGCTAGATTTATATTCCTGTGTAGAGTGTGGACGCTGTACAAATATGTGTCCAGCAACAGGAACAGGGAAAATGCTATCACCGATGGATTTAATCGTGAAGCTTCGTGATCATTTAACATTTACAGGTGCTGTTGTGACAAAGCAAAAGCCTTGGGTACCTTACCAATTCTTTGCTAATACAAAGGGGAATCAGCTAGCGATGGCAGCTGGTGCTGAGGGGGCAGTCATTGAAGATATCTACAATCCTTCTTTAATCGGCGATGTCATTACAGAAGAAGAGATTTGGGCATGTACAACTTGTCGTAACTGTGAGGATCAATGTCCAGTTATGAACGAGCATGTCGATAAAATTATTGATTTACGTCGTTACTTAACAATGACTGAAGGAAAAGTAAACCCTGATGCACAACGCGCGATGACAAATATCGAGCGTCAAGGCAATCCTTGGGGCTTAAACCGTAAAGAAAAAGAAAATTGGCGTGACCTAGATCCAACAATTCATATTCCAACAGTGAAAGAGCTGAAAAAATCAGGCGAGGAAATGGAATATTTATTCTGGGTAGGTTCAATGGGTGCATTTGATAACCGCTCACAAAAAATTGCATTAGCTTTCTGTCGTTTATTAAACGAGGCAGGCGTGAAGTTTGCGATTTTAGGAAATAAAGAGAAAAACTCAGGGGACACACCTCGTCGTTTAGGAAATGAATTTTTATTCCAAGAGCTGGCAACAGCAAATATCGATGAATTTGAGAAAAACGACGTGAAAAAAATCGTTACGATTGACCCGCACGCTTATAATATCTTTAAAAATGAATACCAAGACTTTGGCTGGAAGGGCGAGGTCTACCACCATACTGAACTATTGAATCAATTGATTGATGAAAATCGTCTAGCGTTAAATTACGAAGTTCATGAAACGATTGTGTTCCACGATTCTTGTTATTTAGGTCGTTATAACGATGTTTATGATGCACCACGTGAGATATTACGTGGGATTCCAGGTGTTAAGCTTGTGGAAATGGAGCGTAATCGTGAGACAGCAATGTGCTGTGGTGCAGGCGGCGGATTAATGTGGATGGAAGAACATGTCGGCAACCGTATTAACGTAGCACGAACTGAGCAAGCTTTAGCAACTAATGCATCAGTTATTTCTTCTGGATGTCCTTACTGTTTAACAATGCTTGAGGATGGTACAAAGGCAAAAGAGGTTGAGGATTCAATCGGTACATTCGATGTTGCTGAGCTATTAGAGCGTTCAGTGTTTGGTGAAAAGATGAAAGCCGTTGAGAACTCTGTTGAAGAAGCAGCAGATGTGATGGTTGAAGAAGTAGTAGCATCTGTAGATAGTGTCGAAGAAGACAAGAATGCAGAGGTTAACGAAGAAAAATAATAGTTATTGCAGAAATATTTTAGTTATCTGAAAAATATAAATTGCAGAATAAATAATTGTTTTGTAGAATAAGATTAAGTGGAAATGGGAGTTGCTTTTAACTCCCATTTTTCATAGCAAGAGGTCGAGCGAGCGTTCAGTCAACGCGAATGCTCTAATACTTCTTCTTAGAACGTAAAACAAAAGGGGTGTTTTACTTGAATAGAGCTGTAATATTAGCAGGATCAAGAACTGCATTTGGTAAGTTTGGAGGTTCACTATCAGCATTAAGTGCAAGTGATTTAGGTGCAATCGCTATAAAAGGGGCACTTGAGAAAGCGAATATTTCACCTGATGAAGTAGATGAAGTAATTTTAGGCTCCGTTTTACAAGGGGGACAGGGTCAAATTCCTTCAAGGCAGGCTGCGATAAAAGCAAATTTACCAATTGCAGTGAAAACAGAAACGATTAATAAGGTTTGTGCGTCAGGGATGCGTGCTGTAACACTAGCAGATCAGCTAATTCGATTAGGGGACGAAGAAGTTATTATCGCTGGTGGTATGGAGTCCATGTCTAATGCACCTTATTATCTACAAAATGGTCGAACAGGCTTACGTATGGGCGACTCTACAATGGTGGATGGCATGCTATATGATGGCTTAACATGTGCCTTTGATAAGGCAAGACCGCATATGGGAAGCTACGGTAATACAACGGCCAAAGAATATTCGTTAAGCCGCGAGGAGCAGGATGCTTGGTCTGTTCGTAGTCATGAACGTGCACTTGCAGCAATCGAGAAAGGTTACTTTGCTGAAGAAATCGTGCCTGTGGAAATTCCACAGCGTAAGGGAGATCCGCTTCAAGTCGATACAGATGAGGCACCAAGAGCGGGTACGTCAATGGAGGTACTGGCAAAGCTCAAGCCAGCCTTTGACAAGGACGGAACGATTACAGCAGGTAATGCACCTGGTGTTAACGATGGTGCATGTGCCTTAGTAGTAATGAGTGAGGAACGTGCAGCGCGTGAAGGCAGAGAGCCGCTTGCAGTTATTATTGGTCATGAAGAGCTAGCTATTGAGCCTGAAAACTTCCCTCAAACACCAGGGCTTGTCATAAACAAGTTACTTAAAAAGACGGGAAAATCACTAGCAGACATTGATTTAATCGAAATCAACGAAGCATTTGCAGCAGTAGCTCTTGTCAGCAAGCAATTGGCGGATTTAGATGCTGATAAGGTCAATGTTAATGGTGGTGCAGTTGCATTAGGTCATCCAATTGGAGCATCTGGAGCACGCATTATTTTGACACTTGCCCATGAATTAAAGCGCCGTGGCGGTGGTATCGGAATTGCTGCTATCTGCTCAGGTGGAGGGCAAGGCGATACGATTATGATTGAAGTACCGAAAACAGGGGGACTCAAATGATGGGAATTCAAAAAGTAATGGTTATTGGTGCTGGGCAAATGGGCTCCGGTATTGCACAAGTTTGTGCACAAGCTGGCTATGATGTGAAACTGAACGACATGAAGCAAGAATTTTTCGAACGCGGTTTAGGAGTAATTACAAAAAACCTGACACGTGATGTCGAAAAGGGTCGTAAAACTGAGGATGAGAAGGCAGCGATTTTAGGTCGTATTAGTATGTCACTAGATTTACAGGATGCTAGTGACGTAGATATTATCATCGAGGCGGCAGTGGAAAATATGGAAGTGAAGCAATCCATCTTTAAGCAAATCGATCAGATTGCACCGGCACATGCCATTTTAGCTACGAATACATCATCTTTACCAATTACGGAAATTGCAGCTGTAACAAATCGTCCAGAGCAAGTAATTGGTATGCATTTTATGAATCCTGTACCTGTTATGAAGCTTGTAGAAATTATTAGAGGATTAGCTACAAGTGATGAAGTCTACAAAGCAGTTGAAAACATGACAGTAAAATTATCGAAAACTCCAGTGGAAGTAAATGACTTCCCAGGCTTTATTTCGAATCGTATTTTACTACCAATGATTAATGAAGCGATCTACGCATTGTATGAAGGTGTAGCATCGAAAGAAGCCATTGATGATGTGATGAAGCTCGGAATGAATCATCCGATGGGTCCATTAACATTGGCAGACTTTATTGGTCTTGATACATGTCTATCCATCATGGAGATTTTACATGAGGGCTTAGGTGATAGTAAATATAGACCTTGTCCATTGCTTCGTAAATATGTGGCAGCGGGCTGGCTAGGTAAAAAATCAGGAAGAGGCTTTTACGTTTATGAATAATCCTATGGGGATGGGACGACTTTTAAACGAAGTGTAATGCTACGGGACAACGTACAGGGGTGACATAATAGATGCATTTACAATTTACAGATGAACAAATAATGATGCGTGATATGGTTCGTAATTTCGCTCAGGATAAAATCGAACCGTGGGTAGAACGTATGGAGGCAGGAGAGTTCCCGCGTGAGCTTCTTGCCCAAATGGGAGAATTAGGTTTAATGGGGATCACAACGCCTGAGGAATTAGGCGGCTCAGCGATGGATTTTACATCGTACATAATTGCTATCAATGAACTATCAAAAGTTAGCGCGGTAATGGGTGTTATTTTATCTGTGCATACTTCGGTTGGAACAAACCCTATTATTTATTTTGGCAACGATGAACAGAAGAAACGTTATGTTCCAAAGCTTGCTGCTGGTGAATATTTAGGGGCATTTTGTTTAACAGAGCCTAGCGCTGGTTCTGATGCAGGCTCTCTACAATCAAAAGCGGTACGAGATGGAGATGAATATGTCATCAATGGCTCCAAGGTGTTTATTACAAACGGCGGAGAAGCAGATGTTTATATTGTCTTTGCCTCAACGAATCCGGCTGCAAAAACACGTGGCATTTCAGCATTTATTGTTGAAAAGGGAACGCCAGGCTTAATCATAGGTAAAGATGAGCATAAAATGGGCTTACATGGCTCACGTACAGTCCAACTAACATTCGACAACTGTCGCATTCCAGCAACAAACCTTCTTGGGGAGGAAGGGGAAGGCTTTAAAATTGCAATGGCCAACTTAGATGTTGGACGTATTGGAATTGCAGCACAATCTCTAGGCATTGCTGAAGCAGCGTTAGAGGCAGCTACTGCATATGCAAAAGAACGTGTTCAATTTGGAAAGCCGATTGCGGCACAACAAGGGGTTGGCTTTAAGCTTGCTGATATGGCGACAGCTGTAGAATCAGCAAAATTACTAGTCTATCGTGCAGCAGATTTACGTACAAAAGGGTTACCTTGCGGAGCCGAGGCATCTATGGCAAAACTCTTTGCCTCACGCACAGCAGTACAAACGGCAATTGACGCGGTACAGATTTTTGGTGGTTATGGCTATACAGAAGACTATCCCGTAGAACGTTACTTCCGTGATGCGAAGGTGACAGAAATATACGAGGGTACAAGTGAAATTCAAAAGCTAGTCATTAGTAAACATTTACTTAAATAAGTCTTATGTTATGTGATCGAGATTGATTTTTTACGGATGATGTCGACTGCTCGGGGAAAACCGTAAATTGCTCGGGTCCCACGGTGAACTGCTCAGGTCTCCAAGCAAACTAGGCAATCACCACAGAAACGATATCAAATATAAAAATCAACAATTTAGCAATAACAGAGTCTAACTAAAAAGGGGTAATGGACAATGAACTTTCAATTATCAGAAGAGCATGAGCAATTACGCGAAATGATTCGTGATTTTGCTATTAATGAAGTAGCGCCAACAGCAGCTGAACGTGACGAGAACGAAGAGTTTGACCGTGCAATTTTCGATAAAATGGCAGAGCTAGGCTTAACAGGTATTCCATGGCCAGAAGAATACGGCGGTGCAGGCTTTGATTATCTTGCGTATGTCATTGCTGTGGAGGAATTATCACGTGTATGTGCTTCAACAGGGGTAACTTTATCAGCACATACTTCGCTTGCTGGTTGGCCGATCTTTAAATTTGGTAATGAAGAACAAAAACAAAAATATCTTCGTCCAATGGCAGAAGGTAAACATATCGGTGCTTATGGCTTAACGGAGCCAGGATCAGGTTCTGATGCAGGGGGCATGAAAACTTATGCAAAACGTGATGGTGATGATTATATTTTAAACGGCTCGAAGATTTTCATTACTAATGGTGGAGTAGCAGATACATATGTTGTATTTGCAGTAACAGATCCAGAAGCAAAAAATGGCACAACTGCTTTTATCGTTGAAGCTGGCTTTGAAGGTTTCTCGGTAGGGAAGAAGGAGAAAAAACTAGGAATTCGTTCATCTCCTACAACTGAAATTATTTTTGATAACTGTCGCGTTCCGAAAGAAAACATGCTTGGAGCTGAAGGAGAAGGCTTCAAAATTGCGATGACAACACTTGATGGAGGACGTAATGGTATTGCGGCGCAAGCTGTAGGGATTGCACAAGGCGCGTTAGATGCAGCTGTTGAATATGGTAAAGAGCGTGTGCAATTTGGTAAGCCAATTACTGCTAACCAAGGTGTATCTTTTAAACTAGCAGATATGGCAACTCAAATTGAAGCATCTCGACTGCTGACATACCAAGCGGCTTGGTTGGAATCAAATGGTCTACCGTATGGTAAGGCATCTGCAATGGCAAAATTAATGGCTGGCGATACTGCTATGTATGTAACGACTGAGGCGGTTCAAGTCTTTGGTGGCTATGGTTATACGAAAGATTATCCAGTTGAGCGCTTCATGCGTGATGCGAAAATCACACAAATTTATGAAGGTACACAAGAGATTCAACGATTGGTTATCTCTCGTATGTTGACGAAATAACGTATGACAGAAAGAGATAAAAGACCCCAAGTACAGTCAACAGTAAAAGATGAAAATCTTATCGCCATTCGTCGAGAACAAATGATAGAGGGAGCCATTAAATTATTTAGAGAAAAAGGTTTTCATCGTGCTACGACGAGAGAAATCGCAAAAGCTGCAGGCTTTAGTATCGGAACATTATATGAATATATTCGTACTAAGGAAGACGTCCTTTACCTTGTATGTGATAGTATTTATCACCATGCGATGGAGCGACTTTCAAGTTATGAGATTAAGGCAGGAACTATAGAAGAGTTAAAGGAAATGATTCGAGAATATTTCTTGCAAATTGATAGTATGGTTGATGAGCTGACAATCATGTATCAGGAAACTAAATCATTGTCAAAAGAAGCACAGCGTTATGTATTTAGTAAGGAGTTTGAAATGGTTGGCACTTTTGAGCGATTACTACAACGCTGTGTGCAGTCAGGCGAAATAACGATGACGGATAAACAAATCCACATGGCAGCAAATAACTTAGTCGTTTCTGGACAAAGCTGGGCATTCCGTAAATGGGCGCTCCATCGTCAACACTCTATCGACGAATTTATTGAAATGCAAATAACATTGTTTATTTCAGGCATAAAGGGGTTCTAATAAGTTCCGTAAAGGGGTTGTCGGTAATTGCATAAAGCGACATTGCAATTACCGACTTTTTTTATGAAGCTGTTTCATTTAACAAAAAGGTGTAATTGATTAAGGGGAGAAAGTGGGGATTTCATATGACAAAGGTAGAAGTATATCGTCCAAAAAATCACGTACGTTTTGTTACAGCATCGAGTCTTTTTGATGGACATGATGCTTCAGTTAACATTATGCGACGTATTTTACAATCAAGCGGTGTAGAGGTAATCCATTTAGGACATAATCGCTCCGTGGAAGAAGTCGTAAATGCTGCGATACAAGAGGATGCTCAAGGCATTGCGATATCATCTTATCAAGGCGGGCATATGGAATACTTTAAATATATGTATGATTTGCTGCGTGAAAAAGGGGCGCCACATATTAAAATTTATGGCGGCGGCGGTGGTGTTATTTTACCACGTGAAATTAAAGAGCTACATGCTTACGGGATTGCGGGGATTTTCTCGCCAGAGGATGGGCGTGTTTTAGGATTACAAGGGATGATTAATCAGAAAATTAAAGGAACTGATTTCCCAACTGCTACAGGAAACTATCAAGAAAAGCTTGATGCTCTAACGACAGAAACACCAGAAATTTTAGCAAATTTATTAACTGCAGCTGAGTCGAATGATGATGAAGAAACGAAAAAGATGCTAGAAGAAGCTCGTAAACGCTCAAAAGGGACACCTGTATTAGGTATTACAGGAACTGGTGGTGCGGGTAAGTCTTCCTTAACGGATGAATTAATTCGTCGTTTCCTAAAGGAGTTTCCGGATAAACGCGTAGCTATTCTATCTGTCGATCCGACAAAGCAAAAAACAGGTGGGGCTTTACTTGGTGACCGAATTCGTATGAATGCGATTTTCAATAATCGAGTATATATGCGTAGTTTGGCAACCCGTGGATCTCGTACAGAGCTTACTGCTTCAATTGGAGACGTGCTAGATGTAACACGTGTAGTGGGCTATGATTTAATCATTGTAGAAACAAGTGGTATTGGTCAAGGCGATGCCGAGATTACAAAATACACTGATCTATCCATGTATGTTATGACAAGTGAGTTTGGTGCTCCAACACAACTTGAGAAAATTGACATGATTGATTTTGCGGATGTGATCGCCATCAATAAATTTGAACGTAAAGGTTCTGAGGATGCGCTACGTCAAGTGCAGAAACAATATCAACGTTCACGAGAGCTTTGGGATGAATCACTAGATAATATGCCTGTGTACGGTACGATTGCCAGTCAATTTAATGATAAAGGAACGAATGCTTTATTTGCTGCTTTAGTAAATATCATTAATACGAAGACAGGAAGTAATTGGGAAACAGGCTATGAGCAATTTGCGAAAACTCAAAAGCAAGATGTTATTATTCCAAACGACCGTCGTTATTATTTACGAGAAATCACAGACACTGTACGTGGCTATCATAAAAAATCAGAGCAGCAGGTGGAATTTGCTCGCCGTCTATTCCAATTAGAGGGAGCTATTGCGGCGGTTAATGAAAAAGCACCAAATGATGCACTTGTGGCATCTCTTACTTCTTTAGCGGAAAGCGTAAGAGATGAATTAACAGCTGAATCCAAACGTATATTAGATAATTGGCAAGCTTTAAAAGAAGCGTATGCTGGAGACGAATTTGTGACAAAAGTCCGTGATAAAGAAATTCGTACGATTTTAAAGACAATAAGCCTATCTGGTACAAAAATCCCTAAAGTGGCCTTACCGAAATTCGTAGATTACGGTGAAATTTTACGTTGGGTTTATAGAGAAAATGTACCTGGTGAATTCCCATATACAGCAGGGGTATTCCAATTTAAACGTGAAGGTGAAGATCCGAAGCGACAATTTGCTGGCGAAGGAACGCCTGAGCGTACAAATAAACGATTCCATTATTTATCGAAGGATGATGATGCAAAACGTTTATCAACAGCATTTGATTCGGTAACGCTATACGGTGAGGATCCAGATTACCGACCAGATATTTATGGAAAGGTTGGAGAATCGGGTGTATCTATCTGTACGCTAGAGGATATGAAAAAGCTTTATGCAGGCTTTGATTTGTGTGCACCATCAACTTCAGTATCGATGACAATTAACGGTCCAGCACCGGTGATTTTGGCGATGTTCATGAATACGGCTATTGATCAGCAAGTGCAACTACGCGAGAAAGAACTTGGCCGCCCTTTGACAGTTGAAGAATTTACGGAGACACGAGAGAAAACATTACAGGTTGTACGTGGAACGGTGCAAGCAGATATTTTAAAAGAAGATCAAGGGCAAAATACTTGTATTTTCTCAACAGAGTTTGCGTTACGTATGATGGGAGATATTCAGCAATACTTTATCGACCATAAAGTTCGTAATTATTACTCAGTATCTATTTCTGGTTACCATATTGCCGAAGCTGGTGCGAACCCAATATCACAGTTAGCCTTTACATTAGCAAATGGCTTTACGTATGTGGAATATTATTTAAGTCGAGGAATGAATATTGACGACTTTGCGCCAAATCTATCATTCTTCTTCTCTAACGGACTTGATCCGGAGTACACAGTTATTGGACGCGTAGCCCGCCGTATTTGGGCGGTTATAATGCGTGATAAGTACGGCGCCAATGAACGAGCACAAAAATTAAAATATCATATCCAAACATCTGGACGTAGTTTGCATGCGCAGGAGATTGATTTTAATGATATCCGCACAACATTACAGGCATTAATGGCATTACAGGATAACTGTAATTCATTGCATACAAATGCATATGATGAGGCAATTACAACGCCTACGGAAGAATCTGTACGTCGGGCAATGGCCATTCAAATGATTATTACGAAGGAACATGGTTTAGCGAAAAACGAAAATCCATTACAAGGAGCATTTATCGTAGAAGAGTTAACAGACCTTGTAGAAGAAGCGGTACTAGAAGAGTTTGATCGTATCAATGATCGTGGTGGCGTGTTAGGTGCAATGGAAACACAATATCAACGTGGAAAGATTCAAGAGGAATCTATGTACTACGAGATGTTAAAGCATTCAGGTGAGTTACCGATCATTGGTGTAAACACATACTTAAATCCGAATCCACCTTCAGAAGATGAAATTAACAATATGGAAATTGCACGTGCATCGACGGAAGAAAAAGAGACGCAGATTCATAATTTACATGCCTTCTGGAAGCAACATGAAGGAGAGAGCGAAGCGGCTATTGCCCGTTTACAACAAGTAGCTGTAAACAACGGTAATATTTTTGCGGAGCTTATGGAAACTGTAAAAGTCGCTAGCTTAGGGCAAATCACAAATGCTTTATATGAAGTAGGCGGACAATATCGTCGTAATATGTAGTCCGTAAATGTGCATATCTTCTTGCTGTATAACATTTATTCTATTTTGTGCAAAATGTTTGTGTAGTTTTAAGTGTCTAGTCTTAGGATTAGGCACTTCTTTTTATTTCCGTTATAATAAGAAATGTAAAAAAAGGGAGGCGCAGTAGATGATGAAATCAGCTATTAACTACATCATTATTTTAGCTTTAGTGTTAGGAGTTTATTTCCTGTATGATAAGCAAATTGGCGCTATTCCTTTACTATTATTATCTTTCTATTTGTTTTACTTAGGGATAAAAAAAATGCGTGATATAAAAAACAGTAAATGAAGCTAGCAAAGAGAATAAAACTTTGTATATAATGGGTATTATGCTTATGATATGGAAGGTTACTTTTGTGCGGCCTTTTTTGCTGCGCTCCGAAAATAAAGCTATATGTATTTTAAAACGTCCATTGTGATGAGGGAAAGGAAGTGCACGAATGAATTTTCGTGAAATGACAAAAGAACAATTAACGGAAGAATCGTTAATTAACTTAGCTTATGCAATTTTAAATGAAAAACGTGCCTCAGTGTCTTTTAATGACTTATTAACAATTATTCAAGAGCTTGTAGGCTATAGTGATGAAGAAATGAAAGCTCGCTTACTACAATTCTATACAGATTTAAATGTAGATGGCCGCTTCTTATTTAATCAGGAAACTGGCTGGGGCTTACGTGAATGGTATAAAGTTGAACAGATTGAAGAAGAAACAGCTCCTTCTGTTAAAACTCATAAGAAAAAATCTAAAGCTGCCGTTGAGGATGAAGATGATTTAGACGAAGATTTAGATGAAGAAGATATTGACTTTGATGAAGATTATGAAGAATTCGTTGAAGAAGATGATGTAGATGAAGAAGAAGAAGATGATGATAAAGAAGATATCGACTTTGATGAAGATGATCTAGATGAAATCGATGAAGAAATCGACGAGGACTTTATTGATGATGATGAAGAACTTGACGAAGAAGAGGATGAAATCTAAGTAAGATAATTACTCTTTGAAATTTTCTTTCTTTTATCCTTGTAGTAAAAAATCTTGACTTCTATCACGGTTACGTTTAATCTTTTACTTGGGCTCCTTAATTAAAGGAGAAAGACCGTGTATGTAATACGCTCCCCCTGCAAACCTATGCAGGAGGAGCGTTTTTTTATTTTTTAACTTTATTCAGTCAAGTTCTCCCAAGTTTATAGCTATGGAATGAATATAAATGTTCCAAATCATTCATGATGTATAATAATCGGTGACTGAATAGACGTTAGGATTTCAAATTTTAAAAAGGAAAGTAGAAAAGAGATAGAAACGATTACAGCTTCGAATCGACTACAATTTTGTAGGCATTCTCGGCTTTTCTTATTTTAGGGATGAGAATTATTAATTTTCTTAGCCTGTCGAACATTTGCTTCAATGCTTTGAATCAGCATGTGGCGTGAATGTACTTTTCTTACTAGCAATTTCTAGAACAACATAAGGAGGAATTTTTTCATGACTAAGTATATTTTTGTAACAGGTGGGGTTGTGTCATCACTTGGAAAAGGGATTGTAGCAGCATCTCTAGGTCGTTTATTAAAAAATCGTGGATTAGAAGTAACGATTCAAAAATTTGATCCATATATCAATATTGACCCAGGAACAATGAGTCCTTATCAACATGGTGAGGTTTTCGTAACAGATGATGGCGCAGAAGCTGACTTAGACTTAGGTCACTACGAACGTTTTATTGATATTAACCTAGGAAAACATTCTACAGTAACATCAGGTCGTGTTTATCAGTCTGTATTACAAAAAGAACGCCGTGGTGATTACAACGGTGGAACAGTACAAGTAATTCCTCACATTACAAATGAGATCAAAGATCGTATTCAACGAGCTGGTCGCGAAACAAATGCAGACGTAGTAATTACAGAAGTAGGCGGAACAGTTGGGGATATTGAGTCATTGCCATTCCTTGAAGCAATTCGCCAAATGAAAACAAATTTAGGTCATAACAATGTGATGTATGTTCATTGTACGCTTATTCCTTATATTAAAGCTGCAGGTGAGCTAAAAACAAAACCAACTCAACATTCTGTAAAAGAATTACGTTCTTTAGGTATTCAACCAAATATTATCGTTGTACGTACAGAGCAAGAAGTGCCACAGGAAATGAAAGAAAAATTAGCTTTATTCTGTGATGTTCAGCCACACGAAATTATTGAATCTCGCGATGCAGAACATTTATATGAAGTACCTTTAAACCTTCATGCACAAGATATCGATGATATCGTACTTGACCATTTTGGTATTGAAGCACCAGAGGCGGATATGGAAGAATGGCGCGAGCTTGTAGCTAAAGTGAAGAGCTTACCAAATAAACGAAAAGTAGCTTTAGTAGGTAAATATGTAGAACTACAAGATGCTTACATTTCTGTTGTAGAGGCATTAAAACATGCAGGCTATGCATTTAATTCTGATATTGATATTGACTGGATTAATGCAGAACATGTAGATGCTGACAATGTTGCTACACTATTAAAAGGTGCTGACGCAATTTTAGTTCCAGGTGGCTTCGGTGACCGTGGAGTTGAAGGTAAAATTTTAGCGACACAATATGCTCGTGAAAATGATGTGCCATTCTTAGGTATTTGCCTAGGTATGCAACTTGCGACAATAGAATTTGCTCGTAACGTACTTGGTTTACAAGGAGCACATTCTACAGAGCTTGATGCAAATACAGAATATCCTATTATTGACTTCTTACCAGATCAAAACGACAGTGTAGACATCGGTGGTACATTACGTTTAGGTTTATATCCATGTAAGCTAAAAGAAGGTTCAAAGGCAAGTCAAGCCTATGGTCAAGAGCTTGTTTATGAACGTCACCGCCATCGTTATGAATTTAACAATGAATATCGTGAAGCAATGGAAGCTGCAGGCCTTGTGTTCTCAGGTACAAGCCCTGACGGTAAATTAGTGGAAATTATCGAGTTACCAGAAAAGAATTTCTTCGTAGCATGTCAATTCCACCCAGAACTTGTATCACGTCCAAATCGTCCACAGCCATTGTTCCGTGATTTTATCGGAGCAACATTTAAATAATGAAAAAAGAGTTGTCTCAAACGCGAGACAACTCTTTTTATAAATTCTTTATAACTCTTCGTCATCAAGACCAAGCATTTCATCATACGCAATTTTTACTGCTTCGTAAACAAATAGGGCAGCAATAGCATGTGGCACAACTATGCGCTCTCCTATATCGTTCGGTAATAAACCACCTCGTATACGTGTTGAAATATACGTATAAGCTAAATTTGCTAGTGGATTTTCAGAATTAGCAACTTCGCTAGCAACTGCTGCGAATGGAATAAACTCATTATTTAATTGCTGTGCTAGGGCTAGTGCCTCTTCATCGTGTGCACTACGTGTGAAAATGCATACACGATCGGCTTCCGTGATAACTGTATCTTTTGTCCAAGGAACTAACTTAGTAAAACGTTCCACAGCTTGACATGCATTTAATTCGACAACTTGCATTTCGCCAAAGCAAGCGAAATAGACATTACCTTCACCAATACCCGCTTGTGCAAGTAATCGTGCTGTTTCTTCAATAGCTTCCTCTTCATTTTGTGTTATTCTTTGTAATAATCCACTCAATTGTGTTGTTAGAATTTTTGACATGGTCCCACCTCAAACAATATTATATGTTTGAAAAGAGTATAAAGCAAAAGTAGATAATTTATAATACTAGAAGGTATTAAGAGGTTAAAGGAGAATATTACATAATATAGGAAGTATTTGTGTAAAAATAATAACTCAAAAAGGGCGGAATGAAATGTGAAACGATTACTAATTGTCGATGATCAACCAGGAATTCGTTTGCTTTTAAACGAAGTGTTAAAAAAGGAAGGTTATGTTACATATTTAGCTGCAAATGGTACGGAAGCATTGAAATATGCTGAGGAGGAAATGGATTGTGTCCTATTAGACATGAAAATCCCAGGAATGGATGGTATAGAAATTTTAAAGCGCTTAAAAGAGAAGTGGCCACAACTACCAGTATTCATGATGACTGCATATGGTGAATTGGACGTTGTACAGGAGGCATTAGATTTAGGAGCAATTCGATATTTTACTAAGCCTTTTGATATTTTTGAAGTACGTGATGAGGTTAATAAAACATTAAAAGTTTAGATGAACAGGCTATGGTCAACACAGCCTGTTTTTCATGGTTGTTATAAGATTTGTAGTAACTTTCTTCCGTTTCATAATTACTTCTCTTGCGAAATATAGAGTTTATCACCATAACATGGGGGTGATTTCTGTTCCGGCTGGGCCGATGCCTGGCAGAAAAGAAGACGCTGTCGCTCCGTTTCACTACGCTGTCGCGTAACCTTCGTTCCGTTGCACTGCACTACGGTTGACACTGCCACTACGTTGCACTGCGCTTTCGCGTAGAAAATAAAACGCTGTCGCTGCGCTTTCGCGTAACCTTCGTTCCGTTGCACTGCACTACGGTGGACACTGCCGCTACGTTGCACTTCGCTTTCGTGTAGAAA
>NZ_JBNNTW010000011.1:111693-125514 GCF_050279145.1 Lysinibacillus sp. NPDC094177
CGTAACCTTCGTTCCGTTGCACTGCACTACGGTGGACACTGCCGCTACGTTGCACTTCGCTTTCGTGTAGAAAATAAAAGCCCCTGCTTTTCAGGGGCTTTTATTTTTGCTATGATTAAATAGCATATCTATGTAGAAAGAATAGTCCTAAGAGGAGGATTTTTAGTATGGCATTAGTATCTATGAAAGAGATGTTAATTAAAGCAAAAGCAGAAGGTTATGCGGTTGGTCAGTTCAACATCAACAACCTTGAGTGGACTCAAGCAATTTTACAAGCAGCAGAAGAAGAAAAATCTCCAGTGATCCTAGGTGTTTCTGAAGGCGCAGGAAAATATATGGGCGGATTCATCTCCGTTGTGCACATGGTAAAAGGTTTGATGGAGTCTTATGGCACTACAGTACCTGTAGCTATTCATCTTGACCATGGTTCAAGCTTTGAAAAATGTAAAGAAGCAATTGATGCAGGATTTACTTCCGTTATGATTGATGCATCTCATCATCCGTTCGAGGAAAATGTTGCGACTACTTCAAAAGTAGTTGAGTACGCTCATGCGAAAGGTGTTTCTGTTGAAGCTGAGCTTGGTACAGTAGGTGGTGACGAGGATGGCGTAATCGGTGGTATTATGTACGCTGATCCAGAGGAATGCCGTAAAATGGTTGAGCTAACAGATATCGATTGCTTAGCACCAGCACTTGGCTCTGTACATGGTCCTTACAAAGGAGAACCAAATTTAGGATTTAAAGAAATGGAAGAAATCTCTAAATTAGCAGATCTACCATTAGTATTACATGGTGGTACAGGAATTCCAACAAAAGATATCCAACGCTCAATTTCATTAGGTACAGCAAAAATTAACGTCAATACTGAAAATCAAATTGCTGCTACAAAAGTAATCCGTGAAGTTCTTGATAATGATAAAGTTGTTTATGATCCTCGTAAATTCCTTGCTCCAGCACGTGAAGCGATTAAAACAACAGTTATTGGGAAAATCCGCGAATTTGGCAGTGCGCAAAAAGCATAATTTTTGTATCTAAAATGTAACAAAAACACAGATGAATACACACAATAAGAGAAGCGTTGATGCTGTTATCGACCTTCTCTTGTTTTTGAAATAAAAAATTTTTGGCAAAAATTCAATTTATAAGGCTCCTCGTCAAATGTTGGGTTAGGGGATGACATTTGTTACAACGTATTCCATGTAAATAATCGGAACGGAAATCAACCCACGTTATGATGATGAAACAAAACAATGATCAGGAGGAAAAATTATGAAATTTTTCATTGATACAGCAAACTTTGAAGAGATTAAAGAAGCACACGCATGGGGTATTTTATCAGGTGTTACAACAAACCCATCGTTAGTTGCTAAAGAAGAGAATGTTTCTTTCCATGATCGACTTCGTGAAATCTCAGAGCTTGTAGACGGCTCAGTGAGTGGAGAAGTAATTGCTCTAGATGCGGAAGGTATGATTAAAGAAGGTTTAGAATTGGCTGCTATTGCTCCGAATATTACAGTTAAACTGCCGATGACTCCAGCTGGCTTAGAGGCATGTCGTTTCTTCGCAGACAAAGGTATAAAAACGAACGTAACATTAATTTTCAGTGCAAACCAAGCATTAATGGCTGCTCGTGCAGGTGCTACATATGTATCACCATTTATCGGTCGTCTAGATGATATGGGTCAAAACGGTGTAGAGTTAATTGAAACGATTGCAGATATTTTCACAATTCATAACATTGACACGCAAATTATTGCTGCATCTATTCGTCATCCACAGCATGTAACAGCTGCAGCACTTGCTGGTGCACATATTTCAACTACTCCTTTTAAAGTATTAAAGCAACTTTTCCATCATCCTTTAACGGAAAAAGGAATTGAAGGATTTTTAGCGGATTGGAATAAGAGAAAAGGCGAATAATAAGATTATATAGTGAGCCAATTTCTGAAAAATTACTTTCCAATCATGAGGGAGAACGCAAAATGGATGTTTATAAAATTACAGGCGAAAATCGTCTAAAGGGTACAATAAAAGTTAGTGGTGCAAAAAATAGTGCAGTCGCCTTAATTCCAGCATCAATTTTGGCGAACTCTCCAGTGACAATTGGAGGGATACCAGAAATTTCTGATGCATGGACATTAAAGGCTTTATTAGAGGAAATCGGTGGAGAGGTTTCATTTGAGGATGGCACAATGACAATTGATCCAACGGACATGATTGCGTTGCCATTACCAAACGGCAACGTGAAAAAGCTTCGTGCCTCCTATTACTTAATGGGAGCAATGCTTGGTCGCTTTAAAAAAGCTGCGATTGGTTTACCTGGAGGCTGCTTCTTAGGGCCGCGTCCTATTGACCAACATATCAAGGGTTTTGAGGCATTAGGTGCAAAAATCACTAATGAGCATGGAGCAATATATTTGCGAGCGGATGAATTAATTGGCGCAAAAATATATTTAGACGTTGCCAGTGTTGGAGCAACAATTAATATTATGTTAGCTGCTGTCCTCGCGAAGGGTCGTACGGTTATTGAGAATGCAGCAAAAGAGCCGGAAATTATTGATGTAGCAACTCTTCTTACTAACATGGGAGCTAATATTAAAGGTGCGGGTACAAGTGTTATCCGTATTGAAGGCGTAGAGGAGCTTCATGGTACGGAGCATACGATTATTCCAGATCGCATTGAAGCTGCTACGTTTATGGTTATGGCTGCCGCTTTAGGTGAAGGCATTACAATTGATAATGTTATTCCATTGCATTTAGAGGCGATTATTGCAAAGCTTCGTGAAATGGGTGTAAAAATTGAAATCGGTGAAGAAAGTATTTTTGTACCAAAAACAGATCTCTCCACATTGCAAGCCGTTGATGTTAAAACATTAGTGTATCCTGGGTTCCCGACGGATATTCAGCAGCCACTTTCCGTTTTAATGTCTCAAGCATTTGGTTCCTCAAAGGTAACAGATACAATCTATACAGCTCGATTTAAGCATATTGATGAACTTCGTCGTATGAATGCCAATGCACGCGTTGAAGGAAATACAGCTATTATTACAGGGCCAAGTAAATTACATGGTTCAACTGTAACAGCTACAGATCTTCGTGCTGGTGCCGCATTAGTATTAGCAGGCCTTTTAGCTGAAGGCGAAACAGAAATTCACGATATCTATCATATAGAGCGTGGCTATAGCTCACTTATTGAGAAATTACGTGATTTAGGCGCTGATATTCGACGTGAAACAATAATGGCTCGCGTAGCAGAGGCAAAGGAATAATGAGAGCTAAAAGTTTTGAACTAACTATGTTACAATAGAGGTAATTTGAATGTTTCGGCGAAGAAATATGCCGATAACGGGAGGCAAATAAAACAATGGAACGTAGTTTATCGATGGAAGTAGTACGAGTAACAGAGGCAGCAGCAATCGCATCCGGGAAATGGATGGGTCGCGGTTTGAAAATTGAGGCAGATGATGCAGCAACGACAGCGATGCGCGTAATGTTCGATACAATTCCAATGCATGCTACAGTAGTGATTGGTGAAGGCGAAATGGATGAAGCACCAATGCTTTATATTGGTGAAGAACTTGGCTTACGTAATGGAGGTCCTAAAGTAGATATCGCAGTTGATCCTCTAGAAGGTACAAATATTGTGGCGAAGGGTACAAATGGTGCAATGACAGTTCTTGCTATTGCAGATAAAGGTAATTTGTTAAACGCGCCTGATATGTACATGGAGAAAATTGCAGTAGGACCTGAAGCAGCTGGAAAGGTCGATATCAACGCTTCTGTCACGTACAATTTATTACAGGTAGCAAAGGCTAAAAATAAAGATATTTCAGACGTAGTAGCAACTCTTTTAGATCGACCACGTCACCAAGCAATTGTTGATGAAATCCGAGAAGCTGGAGCACGTATTAAATTTATTCAAGATGGTGACGTTGGAGCAGCTATCAATACTGCTTTTGATGAAACTGGCATTGATATTATGTTTGGTACAGGTGGTGCACCAGAGGGTGTTATTTCAGCTGTTGCATTAAAATGTCTAGGTGGAGACTTCCAAGCGAAGCTAGTGCCAGAAGATGAGGAACAGTTAGAACGCTGCAGAAAAATGGGTGTAGACGTAGATAAAGTTCTTTATTTAGATGATCTAGTTAAAGGTGACGATGCTATTTTTGCAGCGACTGCTGTAACAGATTGTGAGCTTTTAAAAGGTGTTCAGTATAAAGGAGCCTATGCATTAACACATTCAGTTGTTATGCGAGCTAAATCTGGAACTGTGCGTTTTGTAGAAGGTCGTCACGCTCTTGATAAAAAACCTAGCTATTAATAAAATTTTCTTCTAAAATATACCTAGTGCATCTTTTTGCGCTAGGTACCTTCTTCTAAATTTTCAACCATCCCATAGTTTTATAAGGCTATGTTATGCTTCAATGTTGTGCATAGTAAATTGAAGTACCTATCGCTCTGCTTTCAACCTGCTTAATTTATGACTCACGAATGAAAACGCAGACAGGTACGAAAAGATTACAGAGCCTATCGTAAAAATCTTCTATGATAACCCCAAAATGGCAATTATATTTTGAAAAAGACTGGAGTTGTGCATATGTCTGCATTGACAATCGCTCAATTAGAAAACATGACGTTAAAAGAGCTTTACGCCCTTGCACGCCAATATAAAATTTCATATTATAGCAAGCTAACGAAAAAAGAATTAATATTTGCTATTTTGAAAACACGTTCGGAGCAAGAGGGCTATTTCTTTATGGAAGGTGTACTAGAAATTGTTTCGCAAGAAGGCTTTGGCTTCCTTCGTCCAATTAACTACTCTCCAAGTAAAGAGGATATTTATATTTCTGCTTCTCAAATTCGCCGCTTTGACCTACGAAATGGGGACAAGGTGTCTGGTAAGGTACGTCCACCTAAAGAAAACGAACGCTATTATGGATTACTACAAGTAGATGCTGTTAACGGCGAAGACCCAGAAGTTGCAAAGGAACGTGTGCATTTCCCTGCATTGACGCCTTTATATCCTGATCGACAAATTAAGCTTGAAACAACACAACGCAATTTATCGACACGTATTATGGATTTAGTGGCACCTGTAGGTTTTGGCCAGCGTGGATTAATCGTTGCACCACCAAAGGCAGGGAAGACATCGTTATTAAAAGAAATTGCGAATGCCATTACTACAAATTATCCTGAGGCAGAGTTAATTGTACTACTTATTGACGAACGCCCTGAGGAAGTAACTGATATTGAACGTTCTGTAAATGCAGATGTAGTGAGCTCGACTTTCGACGAGGTTCCAGAAAATCATGTGAAAGTTGCAGAAATCGTGTTAGAACGTGCACGCCGCTTAGTTGAGCATAAACGTGACGTTATTATTTTAATGGACTCAATTACACGTTTAGCACGAGCTTATAACTTAGTTATTCCTCCGAGCGGTCGTACACTTTCAGGTGGTATTGATCCTGCTGCCTTCCATAGACCAAAACGATTTTTCGGTTCTGCACGTAATATTGAAGAAGGCGGTAGCTTAACAATTTTAGCGACAGCTTTAGTGGATACAGGATCTCGTATGGATGAGGTCATTTATGAGGAATTTAAAGGAACAGGTAATTTAGAGCTTCATCTTGATCGCCAATTAGCAGAGCGTCGTATTTTCCCTGCGCTTGATATCCGCCGTTCAGGTACACGTAAGGAAGAGCTTCTGCTTGAGCCTGAGCAACTTGAAAAACTGTGGGCAATTCGTAAAACATTCTCGGACGCACCTGATTTTGCAGAGCGCTTCATGAAAAAATTGCGTACGACAAAATCAAATGAAGAATTCTTTGAAAAGCTAAATGAAGATATGAAAAAAGCTACTAAAGGTAAAGGCCTACTATAAATATTAATCACCATTGACTAGTAATAGTCGATGGTGATTTTTTTCAACGTAACGTGTGGATGATGTCCGTTCCGACTTGGCGTTTTCTGGGGCGTTCAGCCTTCACTTCAATCAACTTATTTACATAATATATGTTTTAACAAATGTCACCTATAACTTTTGATGATGAGCCCTAAATAACTAATTATTAACTATTGTCAAATGTATATTTTTTATGGTATTATTGCAAAGTATGCAACGTGTACATATGTAGCCGACATATTCGGGCTATGTAAGGTACAGTTCGATAATACTCTGTTCCAGATGGTTCAGGGCGAGAGGAGAAAACGAATATGAAACAAGGAATTCATCCAGATTACAAAGAAGCAACAGTAACTTGCTCTTGCGGTAATACTTTCAAAACTGGTTCAGTAAAAGAAAACATCGTTGTCGAGTTCTGCAACGACTGTCACCCATTCTATACTGGCCGTCAAAAATTCGCGTCTGCTGATGGTCGCGTGGATCGTTTCAACAAAAAATACGGTCTTAAAAACTAATGTTAGTTTAATACCTGCCAAGCATGTGCTTGGCAGGTATTTTTTTCAGTATACCCAAAATGAATGTTGATGCGAGTCTTTTCGATATCTAGATTAACACGAAGAAAGGGAGAAGACAAAATGGCACAGCTATATTTTAAACACGGCGCAATGAATAGTGGTAAATCCATAGAAATTCTAAAAGTTGCGCATAACTATGAAGAACAACAAAAACCTGTAATGATGTTTACACCAGGCATAGATACGCGAGATGAAGTAGGCTTTATCTCAAGTCGAGTAGGCTTACGTCAACAAGCCATTCCTGTTAATGATGATACAAATATTTTTGAGCTAGTAAAAAACAATACCGTAAAACCATATTGTGTACTTGTTGATGAAGTACAATTTCTAAAAAAAGAACATGTTTTGCAGTTGGCATATATCGTAGATGAGTTAGATATTCCAGTTATGGGCTTCGGGCTAAAAAATGATTTCCAAAATGAGCTATTTGAAGGCAGTCAGTACATGCTTACATATGCAGATAAAATTGAGGAAATGAAAACGATTTGCTGGTTCTGTCATAAAAAGGCGACAATGAATTTGCGTGTTGATGAAAGTGGGAAGCCTGTTTATACAGGTGACCAAATTCAAATTGGAGGGAATGATTCCTACTATCCGGTTTGTCGAAAGTGTCACGCGCACCCGCCGCTATAATGCAAAACGGCTTAGTTGATAGTGCTAAGAAAAAGTAGCATACGTGCGGGAATTTCCTTATACTAAGTAGTGGAAATAAAAAATTTTTATAAAAAATCTTTACGCGCTTAGCGTAATTCTAATTTAGAGTTTCTCTTTTTCAGTAACGATACGACAGTTACAATAGAGCAAACTTCATAAAAAAAGGTTCATCACCAAAAGTTATGGATGACTTTTGTTAAAACGTCCACTATGTAAATAAGTTGATTGGAGTGGAGGCTGGGCGACTCCTTGGGGATTAGCGGCTCATCGGACGCCCCCAGGAAAGCGCCCAGCCGGAACGGAAATCAACCACACGTTTTGGTGATGATCCATAAAAAACTAAATAGAGGTGAAATCCATGTTCGATCGATTACAAGCAGTGGAGGATCGTTACGAAAGGTTAACAGAGCTTTTAAGTGATCCCGATATTGTGAATGACAGTAAAAAATTACGTGAATATTCCAAAGAACAATCAGATATCCAGGAAACTGTAGATGCTTATCGTGAATATAAAAGTGTAAAAGAGCAATTAGCTGATACACGTGAAATGCTAGATAATGAAAAAGATCCTGATATGCATGAGATGGTGAAAGAAGAATTCAACCTACTAAAAGAACAGCAAGAAGAGTTAGAAGAACGTTTACGTATTCTATTAATTCCAAAAGATCCTAATGATAATAAAAACGTTATTATGGAGATTCGTGGAGCAGCTGGTGGAGACGAGGCGAATATTTTCGCGGGAGATTTGTTCCGTATGTACTCTCGTTATGCAGAGACACAAGGCTGGAAAATTGACATAATGGAAGCGACGCCGAACCCAATGGGTGGTTATAAAGAAGTTATCTTTATGATTAACGGTCAAGGTGCATATTCAAAATTCAAATTTGAAAATGGTGCACACCGCGTACAACGTGTACCTGCAACAGAATCTCAAGGGCGTATTCATACATCAACAGCGACAGTAGCTTGCTTACCTGAAGTTGAAGAAGTAGATGTTGAAATCCATGAGAAAGATATCCGAGTAGATACATTTGCATCTTCTGGTGCAGGTGGTCAATCGGTAAATACAACGATGTCAGCTGTGCGTATGACTCACTTACCGACAGGTGTTGTTGTATCGATGCAGGATGAACGATCACAAATTAAAAACCGTGAAAAAGCAATGAAGATTCTACGTGCTCGTGTTGCTGATATGTATTTGCAAGAAGCACAAAAGGAAATCGATGCCACACGTAAATCAGCTGTAGGTTCAGGCGATCGCTCAGAGCGTATTCGCACATACAATTATCCACAAAACCGTGTAACAGACCATCGTATTGGTTTAACGATTCAAAAACTAGACCAAATCGTTGAAGGTAGACTAGACGAAATCATTGATACGCTCATTTTAGAGGAGCAAGCATCAAAGTTAGAGCGATTAAATGATGACCTATAATAATGTAATGGAGGCCCTTCAATGGGCTTCTTCTTTTTTAGTGGATAAAGGTCGTGAGGAAACGGCAGCACGCATTGTCATGCAGCATATACTTGGCACTAGCTATTCAGAAGTAATGCTACACCTCCAGGACGTATTAACAGCTGAGCAAAAAGAGAAATTTAAAGATCTCATCGAAGAGCATGCGAGTGGACGACCTGTACAGTATTGTGTCGGTAGTGAAGAATTTTATGGCCGTTCATTTATTGTTGATGAGTCAGTACTTATTCCTAGACCTGAGACTGAGGAATTAGTGCTTGGGACAATCAATCGTATGAACAAAATATTTGATCATCAAGCATTAAAGCTTGCAGATATCGGAACTGGTAGTGGTGCAATTGCTATTTCTATGAAGCTAGAATGTCCAGAGCTAACAGTCGTAGCCACTGATTTATCTGAAGCTGCTTTAACTACAGCACAAAAAAATGCACAAAGATTAGCGGCGGATATTGATTTTCGACTAGGGGATTTAACGAAGCCTCTGGCAGGTGGGAAATTTGATATCGTTTTATCGAACCCACCTTATATTGCTTTTGATGAAGCAAAAGAGATGTCAAGTACCGTGCTAGAGCATGAACCACATAGTGCTCTTTTTGCAGAAGAAGACGGACTTATTTTATATAGAAAATTGGCTGAACAGCTTCCACACCTTATGAATAAACCTGCCCTCATTGGCCTTGAAATCGGTTATACACAAGGGGAGCAGGTGGCTCAATTCTTTAAAACTAGTTTTCCACAGGCTACAATTTCTGTAGAAAAAGATATAAATGGTAAGCCTCGAATGATTTTTTGTGAAATTCATGTATAAAGTATCTACTTCTTGCCCACAATGTTGAGCAAGGAGGGATTTTTATGTTAAACGAATACAAGATTATTAGATTACCTAAACAAAATGTCTTTTTAGCTTTTGCAAGATTAGTATTAATTGCGATTGCTTTACAATTATGTATTTTATATATTCCAACATTAGTAGGTTTTGCGAAAGAAGCTAACAATCATGAGCAAGAAAATGATTTTCGTATACGCGTTATTGCCAATAGCAATACGACACAGGATCAGCTTGAAAAGGAGCAGCTTGTCAAAAATTTAAAGCCATATTTTAAACAAGTAGTAGCTAGTGCTGGAGCTAAAACTGTGGATAACGAGCAAATACTTTCATTAAAACAAGAAATTGAAGCAGAAATAAAAGAAAATTATCCACAACTTCATACACAAGTTGTACTTGGGGATAACTTATTTCCGCCAAAGAGAAAGGACGCTGTACTTTATCCACAAAATTTATATCATTCGATTGTCGTGAAAATCGGTGATGCACGTGGCGATAACTGGTGGTGTAGCGTATTCCCATCAATTTGTGAGCCTGATAAAGAAGAACAAAAAGTAGAACCAAAAGAAGAGAAGGAACACGTTACATTTTTTATATGGGAATGGATTAAAGGTTTTTTTGAATGAATTGTTCACAAATTCAGATAACTTATGCACAATTTTTAATAAGTTATAAACATTATGTGGATAATTCTGCATAAACGAATAATTGAAGGAAGGTTTTAATTATGAAAACCGTTTGCAAGATTGTGGACAGTAATGTGAATAGTCAGATAAATTATACACAGGCTGTGGATATCTTAAATGCAGGTGAGGTTGTGGCATTTCCAACAGAAACGGTTTATGGCCTAGGAGCCGTTGCAACAAATGACACAGCGGTCAAAAAGATATTTGAAGCAAAAGGTCGTCCTTCAGACAATCCACTAATTGTCCACATTGGCACGAAAGAGGAAGTTGAACTCTATATAGAGCACATTTCAGAAGTAGCCAAAAAATGTATGAATTTATTTTGGCCAGGTCCACTGACACTTGTAATGCCTGTAAAGCCAAATGTGCTGGCTAACAGTGTGACAGCTGGTCTAACGACTGTCGGCATTCGTATGCCAGATCATCCAGTTGCACTCGCCTTACTTCAACAATTAAAAAAACCACTTGCTGCGCCGAGTGCTAATCGTAGTGGGAAGCCGAGTCCTACAGAAGCAATACATGTTCAGGATGATTTGGGAGGGTACATACCTTATATTCTAGATGGAGGTTCTACTGGAATTGGACTCGAATCCACAGTGTTAGATGTTACACACGAACCTCCAGTAATTTTGCGTCCAGGTGGAATTACAAAGGAATTGTTAGAGGCTGAGATTGGTCAAGTTATTCAACCTTCAAAAATAGAGCAGAAATTAGAGGCAACTCCAAAAGCTCCTGGCATGAAATATACACACTATGCACCTAACGCACCTGTACTATTAATTGATTGTGATTTGGAGAAAGTTCATGAGGCGGTAAATCAATTACAAAAACAAGGGTATAAAGTAGCGTTACTTGCACCAGCAAGCTTTGTTGATAGCAAGGCTGATTTTTATTTCTCAGTAGGAGAAGCTGGAAGTAAAGAAGAAATGGGTGCGACATTGTACCATGCCCTAAGAGCTTGCGATAAAACAGCAGCTACAATTATTCTAGCGACTACTACTTCCACTGATGGGGTAGGGGCTGCAATTATGAATCGACTTGAGAAAGCGGCTGGAGGAAAATGGTATACTTCGTAAATAAAATACCTTTAAAAATAGTATGCTAGAAGTAACCTCTAGCATGCTATTTTTGTATTTGAGCTATGGTTATGGAAAGCATAGTGAGTTTTAACTATAACGGAAAGTGAATGTTATTGTTGTAAGGAAAATGTATTATGATAATACTGTATTTTCGAGCATAAAATGATAAAATATTAGAGAGCGAAGGAGTGCTTTCTTGCAGGGAATTCTTGCAGGTATTTTAACGTCTGTAGATGTGATTGGTTTATATGTATTAATACCAAATGTTAGATATCGATTTTTTTTGTCAGTATGGACAGCAGCTTTGCACATGCTTTTCCCATTATTAGGTTTCGAATTAGGAAACTATTTAGTTCGTTTCCTCTTAGAATGGGGACAATGGATTTCAAGTATTTTATTATTTTGCATGGGTTTACATTTACTATTATTTTCGCGAAAAGATGAAAAGGTTACTATTTCACCAATACTTTTAGCTATGACCGCAAGCCTAGATGCCTTTTCAGTAAGTGTTTCTTTTGGTATGCTACACTTAGAGGAAACAGTATTTATTATAAGTGCAGGTGTGAGTGCATTTATTTGCTCTTATGGGTCATTAGTCATTGCAAGTAGAAGTCAGGTCTTGTTTGGCAATAAATTTCAAATAATTACAGGAATTTTTTTTATCATTATAAGTGTACTAGCTATCCGGCAATAGAGAAAACAGTGGAGGGTGATAAGTATGAAAATACTATTTGTTTGCACCGGAAATACTTGTCGCAGCCCAATGGCAGAGGTTATTTTAAAACATAAACAAATTGACAATGTTGAGGTTCGTTCAGCAGGTATTTATGCCATGCCAAATGCTGAAATGTCTGCACATGCGCAACAAGTATTATATGAAGCAAATATGACGCATCAACATTTAGCAACACAATTATCAATAACGGAAATGGAATGGGCTGATTTAATTTTAACAATGACAATCGCTCATAAAGATACAATTATCGCTAATTATCCAAATGTTGAACAAAAAGTTTTTACTTTTAAAGAGTACACAAGTGAAGGCATTTTAGGAAATGTTGGAGATCCTTACGGTGGTGGTAAAGAAATTTATAAAGAAACATTTGCAGAATTAACAGAATTGGTAGAACGATTAGTAAAAAAATTTGAAGAGAATTGAGGGTCGCTATGAAAAAACAGTTTGGCTTACGACTTAAACTAGTATTATTTGTCGGTATTCTTGCACTAATCACATACAGTATCAGTTTTATATTCATCGAATATTTACAACCTACCTTCTTCCCAGGGACCAATCGTAATATGTTTGAACTTATTACTTATCTGTTAGGGATTACGTGGTCAGGTATTTTGGCTGCGGTTTTCAGTGTAATCTTAATTAAACCTTTACAGCAGCTTGAAAATTCAGCTTCCCGTGTAGCAGAAGGGAAAATTGGACAGGATGTAGAAATGCCGAAAACAAGTGATGAGATTCGTTCTGTTGCAGAGGCATTTCAACAAATGGTATTAAATTTAAGACAGATGGTTGAAAGTATAGATCTTAACTTTCAACAAACAAATCAATCGATCATTCAACTATCGGATGAAGCCGCAGTTGCAACGAAAAAGGCTGAGGGTATTGCCTCTACGGTAAAACAAATTTCTACAGGAGCAGAGGCGTCTGCTACAGCAGTACAAGATACAGCTGAAGCCATTGAAGATGTACGAGCTCTTGCAACAGAAGTTAACAGTAGAGCAGAGGTATCAGCAACGCAATCGAAAGAGATTCTACATAATTTAACGACAACAACAAAAGCTATAGAAACGTTAGTCAATAGTATTCAACAAATTGCGGCTGGTAATAATGAAGCATTAGAGAGTATTCGTCTATTAGAGGAAAATGCTGGGCAGGTAGAGCGTATCATTAGCTTAGTTGGCGATATTGCAGCACAAACAAATTTACTAGCTTTAAATGCTTCGATTGAGGCAGCGCGTGCTGGAGAACATGGAAAAGGTTTTGCTGTTGTAGCTGAAGAAGTTCGTAGTTTAGCTGATGAAAGTGCGAAAGCGGTGCAAGGCATTACTACCCTTATTCAATCCATGCAACAAAACGTTGAGATTGTTGTAAAACAAATGAATCAGCAGGTAGCATTTGCCACAAAAGAAGCTGCGCGTGTATCAGAAACTACGACAGCGGTAGAAGGTATGTCTTCAAGTGTACATGAAATGGCAACATCGATTGTGGAAATTTCTTCACTAATTGAACAGCAAATGCATAATATTGAAACAACCGCTCGTCAATCTCAAGAAGTTGCAGCCATTGCTCAAGAAACGTCAGCAGGTGCACAGGAAGTTCGCGGTGCAACAGAAGAACAAGCATATGCAATCGAGAAAGTAGAGCAACTAGCAGAAGGCTTAAAAAAACAATCAGAAGAGTTGCATAAAATGATTCAACAATTTGATAGACAAGCATAAATGTGATTTTAAACTGTAGATAGACTTGGGTGAGTACCGAGTTTACTACAGTTTTTTTCATATGTCGGCTTATATGATGCCAAAAGAGATGATAGCGACGGGAAGAACAGGCGGAGTGACGGAAAGAAGAGGCGAAGCGACGGAAAGCCCGCAAAGCGATGGAAAGAAGAGCGT
>NZ_JBNNTW010000011.1:125612-128921 GCF_050279145.1 Lysinibacillus sp. NPDC094177
GTCCCCGACGGATAGAACAGGCGAAGCGACGGAAAGAGCGATCAGAGCGACGGAAAGAAGAGGCGAAGCGACGGAAAGCCCGCAAAGCGATGGAAAGAAGAGCGTCCCCGACGGATAGAACAGGCGAAGCGACGGAAAGAGCGATCAGAGCGACGGAAAGAAGAGGCAAAGTGACGGAAAGCCCGCAAAGCGACGGAAAGAAGAGCGTCCCCGACGGAAAGAAGAGGCAAAGTGACGGAAAGCCCGCAAAGCGACGGAAAGAAGAGCGTCCCCGACGGATAGAACAGGCAAAGTGACGGAAAGCCCGCAAAGCGACGGAAAGCCCGCAAAGCGATGGAAAAAAGAGCAACCCCGACGGATAGAACAACAAATCGACAAGAGCTTCGCAAACGCACACTAGCATTTGATATAGAACCGTCCTATATCACCACTTTTGGTAATACATAGAAAAAATATTAATATAGTATGTCCACTGTAATTGAAAAGCTAAAAAAACTTCAGAAGATGGAATATTACAACAAAAGACCGGTATCCGAATTTATCAACATGATATTCACAATATCCACAGAAAAACGAGTGTAAAAGTGAATGATTTTATTGGTACTAACAAGAAATGTTCGTCTTTTAGGAAAAATCAGCATAAAAATGCAAGAAAAATCATGTTATTCTTGAGATAGAAGTGGTACACTAGTGTTGACTATAATTTCGAAATGAGGGAACCCAGTGAGAATAGCAATTTCTTCTGATCACGGAGGCAATAACTTACGTCGTGAGATTATGCAGCTGTTAGATGAGCTAAATATTAGCTACGAAGATTTTGGTCCACAATCTGCGGATTCAGTAGACTATCCTGATTATGCAAAACCAGTTACTGAAGGTGTTGCTAGCGGGGAATTTGATAAAGGTATTTTAATTTGTGGCACAGGTATTGGAATGTCCATTGCTGCAAATAAAGTTAAAGGAATTCGTTGTGCTTTAGTGCATGATGTATTTAGCGCAAAAGCAACGCGTTGCCATAACGATTCAAATATTTTAGCGATGGGTGAGCGAGTTATTGGTCCAGGCCTTGCATGTGAAATCGCTAAAGTATGGCTTGAAACAGATTTTGAAGGTGGTCGTCATACGCGCCGCATTGAAAAAATCGCTGAGCTTGAGCAATAAGAAAAGCAATTAAGTTTGTTAACAGATGTCATAAGCTAGAAAGTTTCAGAAAAAAATCTGAGTGCTTTTTACTGTTTGACATAAATAAATAGAAATAAAGGGGCTGAGCATAGTGGTTGTACAACATATACGAACACATTTGACTCAGTTACTCAGTGAATTTGAAGAGCAGGTAACCCTACGACCAAATACTATTTTTGTCGTAGGCTGCTCGACATCTGAAGTGATTGGTCAGAAAATTGGCACAGCAGGCGCTCTTGAAATAGGAGAGGCAATTTTTGAGCCGTTGCAGGCATTTGCAAAGAAACATCAACTACATCTAGCGTTCCAAGGATGTGAGCATATTAATCGTGCTATTACAATGGAAGCAACAACAGCAGAACAATTTGGTTATGAACCAGTAACAGTTGTACCAGTTCGTACAGCAGGTGGCTCGATGTCTGCTTATGCGTTTACGCAATTTACAAATCCAGTTGTTGTGGAAACTGTGCAAGCAAATGCAGGAATTGACATTGGTCAAACACTCATAGGTATGCATTTAAAGGCAGTAGCTGTTCCAGTTCGTACTTCTGTGCGAATGGTAGGAGAAGCGGTTGTGACAATTGCAACAACACGTCCAAAGCTGATTGGCGGAGAGCGTGCAGTATATAAATAAAATTACCTCTGAAATCAGTGGTATACAATTAACGATTATACTTAGGAGGCTTTTTAAACATGGCATACGAAAAATTAGCAGTACAAGACAAAGCAGTATTAGATGGAATTCTTGCGGAAAAAAAACGTCAACAAGCAAATATTGAGTTAATCGCATCAGAAAACTTTGTATCTGAAGCAGTAATGGAAGCACAAGGTTCTGTTCTAACAAATAAATATGCTGAAGGTTATCCAGGTAAACGCTACTATGGCGGTTGTGAACACGTAGATGTTGTGGAAGATATCGCACGTGATCGTGTGAAAGAAATCTTTGGTGCAGAATATGCAAACGTACAACCACACTCTGGTGCACAAGCAAACATGGCTGTATACCACACAATTTTAGAGCCAGGAGATACAGTACTTGGGATGAATCTATCTCATGGTGGTCACTTAACACATGGATCTCCTGTAAACTTCTCAGGTATTCTATATAATTTCGTTGAATATGGCGTAACAAAAGATACTCAAGTAATCGATTATGAAGATGTACGCCAAAAAGCATTAGAGCATAAGCCAAAACTAATTGTTGCAGGAGCGTCTGCATACCCACGTGAAATCGATTTCGCTAAATTCCGTGAAATTGCTGATGAAGTAGGAGCGTACTTCATGGTGGATATGGCACATATCGCTGGTCTTGTAGCTGCTGGCGAACATCCATCACCAGTGCCACACGCTGATTTTGTGACATCTACAACTCATAAAACATTACGTGGTCCGCGTGGTGGTTTAATCCTTGCTTCGAAAGAATGGGAGCAAAAGTTAAACAAATCTGTATTCCCAGGTATCCAAGGTGGACCTTTAATGCACGTGATCGCTGCAAAAGCTGTAGCATTCGGTGAAACATTACAACCAGAATTCAAAGAGTATGCAAAACAAATTAAAGCTAATGCTAAAGCTTTAGCAGAAGTATTAATGGCAGAAGGTGTTGAAATTGTATCTGGTGGTACTGATAACCACTTGTTACTTCTTAATGTGAAATCCCTTGGCTTAACAGGGAAAGTAGCAGAGCATGCACTTGATGAAGTAGGGATTACAACAAATAAAAATACAATCCCTTACGATACAGAATCTCCATTCGTAACTTCTGGTATCCGCATCGGTACACCGGCTGTAACATCTCGTGGCTTCAAAGAAGAGGACATGAAAGAAGTTGGTGCTATTATTGCTACGGTTCTTAAAAACCCAGAAGATGAAGCAGTCAAAACAGAAGCAAAAGCTCGCGTAAAAGCTTTAACTGACAAACATCCATTATACGCATAATTTAATAGAGAAGGCTGTGGTTAAAGTGTAATTTATCACTTTAACCACAGCTTTTTTTATTGCTCATTTTGAAAAGCCGAGATGGCATTAGTTGATTAGAGTGTAAACAGACAAAACCGTGTTGTTGCTGCCGCTTCGCTTTCGCACAGACAAAACCGTGTTGTTGCTGTCGCTTCGCTTTCGCACAGACAA
>NZ_JBNNTW010000011.1:129018-172697 GCF_050279145.1 Lysinibacillus sp. NPDC094177
CAAAACCGTGTTGTTGCTGCCGCTTCGCTTTCGCACAGACAAAACCGTGTTGTTGCTGCCGCTTCGCTTTCGCACAGACAAAACCGTGTTGTTGCTGCCGCTTCGCTTTCGCACAGACAAAACCGTGTTGTTGCTGTAGCTTCGCTATCGCACAGTATCCAAAGTGGAACGAAATCAACCTGCGTTATGGTGAAAAGCTTTCTTGTTTGGAAAATAAGATTATAATGTAATTATTTTTTCTAAAATGGAAACAAAATACTCTTATTTTTGAATTTATTTACATAAACTTAGTATAAAAGGATATATTATGGCTCGTTGCTAATAGTTGTGGATAGCATTTTTAAAACAAATGCCATTTATATAAGTTGATCTTCGTTCCGGCTGGGCGACTAACGTAGTGTTGTTGCCACTACGCTTTCGCACAAAAAACATCTGTTGGACCCAGCGGCTAATCGGACTCCTTCAGTTGGAACGGAAATCAACCACACATTATGATGAAGAGCCTATATTATAAAGTTGATCGGGACAAGTAATGTCCTTATAAAGAATATTTTTTTATAAAAGTGACAATTTTTTGAATTTTTTATGTACAATGAAGAGAGATTAAAGTGATAGAGGGAGGGGGAGCTGGATGGTTACTAAAATGATGTTCGTAGAAAATGAAATGCTATTAAATACAATTCGTAGGTTAGGTGATAATTCTAGAGAAAGCTACGTTATTTTTGATGTAACGAATAATCATTGTATATTGGAGTGTAATGATTCTTTTTGTGCGCTTACGAATTCTACACGTTCACAAATAATAAATAGCGATTATTTTTCATTGATGTCAAACGAAGAACAGATGACGACTATTGAAACGATTAAACAAAAGATACATAGCGGAGTCATGGTACAAGCAAAATTGCACCATAGTTGCTTCGATAAACCTCCTTTTTGGGCAGAAATACAAGCACTCCCATTTCAAAATAATAAAAATGAAACATTATTTGTACTAGCACTTGTGAAGGATGTTACGTACTATCACACAGAGGAATTTTTAATGCGCTTAGAGAAAGCTATGTATGAGGCGATTGAAAAGGATAATTCTTTTGATATAACGATGAGCATTATTTGCAGTGGTCTAGATGAATTTTTTATGCCGAATATATCAAGTATGGTACTTGTCAAAACGGAGGCAGATCAATTACAAATTTTTAAAGGGAACGATAAAATAAAAGGTTTACCAGAGCGTTGTGAAAACAATGAATTTTTTAAGAAAGTTATGCAAAGCGAGACATCCATTCTAGTTAAGAACTTGGATGAAATTGATATTCCAATAGAACATAAAATGTTTGCCAATTCATCTAAAAAGCCATTTGGATGGTTCGTGCCAATATACAATCAACAACATCAAGCAATTGGATTGTTTGCGATATTTTTAAGGCAACATTCAAGTGACCGAAAGTTTTTTGAAAACATGTTTCGAAAAATTGGTGCACTTGTTGCATTGGCCTACTCGTATGCAAAAACACAACAAAAGATATGGGATTTAGCCTATATCGATATTACAACGGGACTACCTAATCGACATAGTTTTTTAAACAAGGTAGAAAAAGAGAGAGAATGCGGTGAAAATGGTAATATCAAAATCTTAAAGCCGAGCGAATTTAATCAAATTGTCGAGTTATATGGTCGTGAAGCGGGAGATGAGCTTTTAAGACAAATTGCCAAACGTCTAAATGAAGAGAAAAATGAGCATAACGAATATATTGCTAGATTTACAAGTTCTAGTTTAATCATTTCAAATACGATATCCGATGAAGATTTCTTAAATTATGAAAGGCGTCTAAAAGAGATTATTCGTCAGCCCTTTATTGTGGGAGGGAAGCAAATTTATATTACACTGAAAACTGGAATTGCTTTATATAACGATGAGATAAAAATTGCTGATGCGGTTCGCTTTGCAGATAATGCTGTATCCTTTGCGGCCAATAAACCGGGCACTTATGTGGAAATATTTACGCAAGAAAGAAACGATGTACTTGAGCAGCAAATGGCAATGTTAAACCATTTGGCACAAGCAATAAAAAATAAAGAAATCTCGGTGAATTTACAGCCAAAGGTTGATTTACGGACAGGTGAAATCCAAAGTATTGAGGCGCTTGCACGTTGGATTTCTCCGAAACTCGGTTTTGTGTCACCAGCGGTATTTATTCCAGTGGCAGAAAGTGCGGGAAAGGTACGAGAAATCGATATTCAGATATTAGAGATTGTTCTTTCATGGTTAGCAGAGCGCAAGAGATTAGGGAAAAAATTAGTGAAGGTGGCAGTAAATATTTCGCCTGATCATTTTTACTATGCTAATTTTGTACAAGATACATTGGAGCTCGTTCAGAAATACGATATTGATCCAAGGTATATCATTTTAGAAGTAACTGAAAATATTGGTCTAGTTGATTTTCAGACAGCTTTTTCTATTATCCAGGAATTAAAGGGCTATGGCTTTAAAACTTCGGTGGACGACTTTGGAACAGGCTTCTCATCACTAAGTTATTTACAACGACTACCGTTTACTGAATTGAAAATAGATAGAAGCTTTATTAATGCTATTAATGATGCTGCGACACTCGCTATTGTCCGCTCCATTATTCAATTAGCATTAAACTTAGGAATGACTTCGGTCGCAGAAGGTATTGAAAAAAAAGAACAGGTTGAGATTTTACTTGCACTTGGCTGTACAGTAGGACAAGGATATTTCTATTACAAACCGATGGAAATAGAACAGTTAGATGCAATACTTGATGAATAATCGCTATTATATGTAGTAAACACACTTGAAAAGGAATTGTCCCAAATTTATTTTTGAGACGACTCCTTTTTTCTGTTATACTAGGTGAGATAAAAATGAAATCCGAACGGTTAGGAGCGAATCCCTTTGAGCAAAGTATACGTATTTGATCATCCACTAATCCAACACAAGTTAACTTATATTCGTGATAAGAATACAGGAACAAAAGAATTTCGTGAGCTAGTAGACGAAGTTGCAACATTAATGGCATTCGAAATTACACGAGACATGCCAGTCGAGGAAATTGAAATTGAGACACCTGTTACAGTTGCTAAGACAAAAGTACTTTCTGGTAAAAAAATTGCGATTGTACCGATTTTACGTGCAGGTATCGGCATGGTAGATGGCGTATTAAATCTAATTCCAGCTGCAAAAGTTGGTCATATCGGTCTTTATCGTGATCCAGAAACTTTAAAACCTGTAGAATACTATGCAAAACTTCCTGCAGATGTAGAAGAACGTGATTTCATCATTGTAGACCCAATGCTTGCAACTGGTGGATCAGCAGTGGAAGCGATCAACTCACTGAAAAAACGTGGTGCGAAAAGTATTAAATTTATGTGCTTAATCGCTGCGCCAGAGGGTGTAAAAGAGATTCAAGAACAGCATCCAGATGTAGATATTTATATTGCTGCACTAGATGAAAAATTAAATGACCATGGTTACATTGTCCCTGGTTTAGGTGATGCAGGCGACCGTCTATTCGGTACGAAATAATACTGAGCAGTTTTCAACTGTAATAACATGGTTCACTACCTGAAAATTTATTATGTAATTTTTGGGAAACTTAAAACTTTTGAGAGCGTCCTTCAATATTGAAGGACGTTTCATAGTATGTTAGGCGAATTACTTCCCTTGAAGTCCGACACTTGCTTCATACGACGCAGATCAATGGGAGTAAAGAACTTTTCATACAAATATTATAAAGGACGGTGCAAATCGTTTTGACGAAAAAATGGAAAGTAATGACGATTTTCGGTACGAGACCAGAGGCTATTAAAATGGCTCCACTTGTATTGGAATTACAAAAGCATCCTGAGCAAATAGAATCGATTGTGACGGTAACAGCTCAACATCGCCAAATGCTCGATCAAGTTTTAGAAACATTTAAAATTACACCAGACTACGATTTAAATATTATGAAGGATCGTCAAACATTAATTGACGTGACGACTAATGCATTACAAGGCTTAGACAAAGTTATGAAAGAAGCAAAACCAGATATTGTTTTAGTACATGGCGATACAGCAACGACTTTCATTGCAAGCCTAGCTGCATTTTATAACCAAATTGCTATCGGACATGTGGAAGCAGGTCTTCGAACTTGGAATAAGTATTCACCATATCCAGAGGAAATGAACCGCCAGTTAACAGGTGTCATGGCCGACCTTCATTTCGCACCAACGGAAGTATCGAAGAAAAATCTTTTAGATGAAAATAAAAACCCTGAAACTATTATTGTCACTGGTAACACAGCTATCGACGCATTAGCTACAACTGTAAGTGAACATTACACACATCCTGTCTTAGAAAAAATAGGTTCAGATCGTATGATTTTATTAACAGCGCATCGTCGTGAAAATCTAGGTGAACCTATGCGTCATATGTTTAGAGCGATTACTAGAATTTTGGCAGAGCATGAGGATGTTCAAGTTGTTTATCCAGTTCATATGAATCCAGCTGTACGAGAAATAGCTAATGAAATTTTAGGAGACCATAAGCGTGTACATTTAATTGAACCTCTTGAAGTCTTCGATTTCCATAACTTTGCGGCTAATTCTTATATGATTTTAACTGATTCTGGTGGCGTCCAAGAAGAAGCCCCTTCATTAGGTAAACCAGTTCTAGTGCTCAGAGATACAACAGAACGTCCAGAAGGTATTGCAGCAGGGACTTTAAAGCTAGCGGGAACTGAAGAAGAAACAATCTATTCTCTAGCAAAGCAATTAATAGAAGATACAAATGCCTATGAATCAATGGCAAAAGCATCAAATCCTTATGGTGATGGACATGCTTCTGAACGTATTGTGAAGGCTCTTCTAGAATTTTTACAAAAAAGCAAGTAATACGCCATTTTGAAATTGAAAAATGAGTCTAATTTACCATTTGTAATGGGTGGGCTAATTTACGAGCATAAATGTGTCGTAAATTAGCTTTTTTTTGCACAAACGTGGACTTTCATTTTTGGGCTATGAGTTTTCATACACAAATTTGTCAACAATTTGACAAGAATACAGTGGCTGTGAAGTTTTTCTCCTTTACCAATTGACTTCAAATATCTCCTATTGTATGCTTACAAAGGGTAAGAATGATAAGGGTTTCTATTCGTAAATAGAGGTTGAAACACTTGTTATATCAAGTTTCTACTAAATTGACAGTACAAACTATAACTGTCGATTTGCAACGTTTTGTGCGTTTCGGGGTGTAAGATTTTTTTGGGATTTACACCTGTAATTTCAAAATGACTCTCTCCCGTTACTATTCCGCTGTGAGTAGTGTTTTTCACTGCTCTTTTCTGATTTCACATAGTGGTCAGCAAACGTTTCTTTACTCGAAAAATTGATTCAGGAGATTATAAACCAATGCTAGATTTGCATCACATTTTTGCTGTGCAGAAGAGAGCGTTATTTTTTTTGCTCGCACTCTGTGCATTAGGCTGGGGATTCACACCCTATCAAACGGTATTTGCGGGCATCGCAATCGGTGCATTTTTTGGTACGTATAATTTTTGGATTTTAGTTCGCCGTATGGAGAAGTTTGATCGATCCATTAGTGAAGGGAAGAAAGTAGGCTCACTTGGTACAGCGCTTCGCTTTGCATCAGGTGTAGCGGCAGTCGCTTTAGCCATTTCGTTGCCAAACTATTTTCACTTAATTAGCACGGTCATAGGGCTAATGATTCCGTACGTTTTTCTCTTTGTCGAGAGAATTGTGTCACATGTAAGGAACCACTAATGTGCTTTAAATTAGAAAGAGAGGTGAAAAATAACAATGAATCATGAAGCTCCATTAAAAGTAGTTGATTTTGGTTTGTTTACTCTAACGTTCAACCTTTCAACTGTAATGATGTTACTAGTTGCGGCTGTAATCGTTTTCTTAATCGCATTTATCTCAACTAGAAGCCTTAAGTTAAAACCTACAGGTATGCAAAACTTTATGGAATGGATTATGGATTTCGTAAAGAACATCATCAAAAGCAACATGGACTGGAAAACTGGCGGTCGATTCCATATTTTAGGTATCACGTTAATTATGTTTATCGCTGTATCTAACTTATTAGGTCTTCCATTTTCTATCATCTATGATGGCGAACTTTGGTGGAAATCTCCTACAGCTGACCCAACTGTTACAATGACGCTTGCAGCAATGATTTTAGCCTTAACACATTTCTATGGTATTAAAATGAAGGGTACAGGCCATTATGTTGGTACATTCTTCAAGCCAATGTCATTCATGTTCCCGCTAAAAATCGTTGAAGAATTTGCGAACACTTTAACATTAGGTCTTCGTCTTTACGGTAACATTTATGCAGGTGAGATTTTACTAGGCTTAATCGCAGGTTTAGCATCATCAGGTGCTGTTGGATTCATCGGAGCAATTGTTCCAATGATGGCATGGCAAGGTTTCTCTATTTTCATTGGCTTTATCCAAGCCTTTATCTTCACAATGTTAACAATGGTTTACATGGCTCATAAAGTGAGCGATGACCATTAATATAAAGCATACACCTTATGCTTGAACCCAAAAAAAAACAAACAATTCCAAGGAGGAAATTTTCAAATGACAGGTTCATTAGGTTTATTAGCAGCAGCAATCGCAATCGGTTTAGGTGCACTTGGTGCAGGTATCGGTAACGGTCTTATCGTTTCAAAAACAGTAGAAGGTATCGCTCGTCAACCAGAAGCACGTGGCGTTCTTCAAACTACAATGTTCATCGGGGTAGCATTAGTTGAAGCCCTACCAATCATCGCAGTAGTAATCGCATTCATCGTAATGAACAAATAATTCAGTTGTATACTGAATTCTAGTGGCGAAGCAGGAATCTATAGATGAAACTTCGCCCTTCATTTTGGAACTGATAAAAGCTATGTGAAAATATAGCTTTTTAAAATAGGTAGTTTTTCAAGTAATAAAATTATTATGTTGAAGTTAAAGCTCTTGAAGGGAGTGAAACAATCGTGTTTTTAGATAATCTTGTACTAGGCAACGCTGGACCTGGTTTCAATGGTGGCGATATCGCCGCAACATTAATCATTTTCATAGTGTTAATGCTATTACTTAAAAAGTTCGCTTGGGGTCCACTTATGGGCATCATGCAACAACGTGAAGAATTAGTAGCTAGTGAAATCGAAGCAGCTGAAAAAGCTCGCAAAGATTCTCATGCATTTTTAGAAGAACAAAAGAGCCTTCTTAAAGAAGCTCGTACGGAAGCACAATCGATTGTTGAAGGCGCTAAGAAGCAAGGCGAAGTGCAAAAAGAAGAAATTCTTACTGCAGCACGCAATGAAGCGAACCGCTTAAAAGAATCGGCTTTACGTGAAATTGAGTCTGAAAAAGAAAAAGCTATTGCAGCTGTACGTGATGAAGTCGTTTCATTATCTGTACTTGCAGCATCTAAAGTCCTTAGCAAAGAGATTTCTGAGGCAGACAACCGTGCTCTAATTGAAGAGACGATTGCGAAGGCAGGGGAAGCTCGATGAGTAATTCAACTGTAGCAAAACGTTACGCTCAAGCGCTTTTTGAATTAGCGCAACAAAAAAACATTCTTGCAGAAGTTGGAGCAGACTTAAACGAACTAACAAAGGTTGTCAATGAATCTCCTGATTTTTTAACACTTTTAAATGCTCCTAAGTTCTCTATCGAACGCAAGAAACAAATGATAGCTGAAATCTTTGCTGGTGCAACTCCAGAAGTTTTACACACAGTTCAACTACTTGTTGAGAAAAAACGTGTAAACGAAGTGAAGCTAATCGCAACAGCATATGCTGAACTTGCTGCACAAGCACAAGGTATTGCAGATGCTACAGTATTCTCAACTCGTGCAATTTCTGCTGAAGAGAACGCTAATATTTCGGCAGCGTTTGCGAAACTTGTTGGGAAACAATCATTAAACATAACAAACGAAATCGATCCATCTTTACTTGGTGGGATTCGTGTTCAAATCGGTAACCATATTTATGATAGCTCAGTAGCGAACAAGCTTGAGCGTCTAAAACGTGAATTAATCGGTTAATAATTTAGAAATGTGAGAGGTGACATACATGGGCATCAAGGCTGAAGAAATCAGCAGTCTGATTAAACAACAGATTGAGAATTATGAATCTGAACTTAAAGTAAGCGAAGTTGGTACAGTTATCCGTATTGGTGACGGTATCGCACTTGCTCATGGCCTCGACAACGTCATGGCTGGAGAGCTTTTAGAGTTCTCTAACGGTGTTATGGGTATGGCTCAAAACCTAGAAGAAGGTAGCGTTGGTATCGTAATCTTAGGTCCATACACAGACATCAAAGAAGGCGATGAAGTTCGTCGTACAGGTCGTATCATGGAAGTACCAGTTGGTGAAGAACTAATTGGTCGTGTTGTAAACCCACTTGGTCAACCAGTGGATGGACAAGGTCCTATCAACACAACAAAATCTCGTCCAATCGAAAGTCCAGCTTTCGGTGTAATGGCTCGTAAATCAGTACACGAACCACTACAAACTGGTATCAAAGCGATTGACGCTCTAGTACCAATCGGTCGTGGTCAACGTGAGTTAATCATCGGTGACCGTCAAACTGGTAAAACATCAGTAGCAATCGATGCAATTCTTAACCAAAATGACCAAAACATGATCTGTATCTATGTTGCAATCGGTCAAAAAGAATCTACTGTACGTGGTGTAGTAGAAACTCTTCGTAAAAATGGCGCTTTAGATTACACAATCGTTGTGACAGCTTCTGCTTCTCAACCAGCTCCATTATTATTCTTAGCACCACTTGCTGGTGTTTCTATGGCAGAAGAATTCATGTTACAAGGTAAGCACGTATTAATCGTGTATGATGATCTTTCTAAACAAGCATCAGCTTACCGTGAACTTTCACTTCTTCTACGCCGTCCTCCAGGTCGTGAAGCTTACCCTGGTGACGTTTTCTACTTACACAGCCGCTTACTTGAACGCGCTGCGAAGTTAAATGAAACATACCAAAATGGTTCTATTACAGCTCTTCCATTCGTTGAGACACAAGCTGGGGATATCTCTGCATACATCCCAACTAACGTAATCTCAATCACTGATGGACAAATTTTCTTACAATCTGACTTATTCAACTCAGGTGTACGTCCAGCGATTAACGCCGGTCTTTCTGTATCACGTGTAGGTGGATCTGCTCAAATTAAAGCGATGAAAAAAGTTGCGGGTACACTACGTCTTGACTTAGCTGCATTCCGTGAACTTGAATCATTTGCTCAATTCGGTTCTGATTTAGATAAAATCACACTTGCTAAACTTGAACGTGGTAAACGTACGGTTGAAGTTCTTAAACAAGACCTTAACAAACCACTTAAAGTTGAAAAGCAAGTTGCTATCCTTTATGCATTAACTAAAGGTCACTTAGATGATATTCCAGTACAAGATATCGTTCGCTTCGAAGGTGAATTCTTAAGCTGGTTAGATACAAACCACACAAACGTTTTAGATCATGTTCGTACTACAAAAGAGCTTGCTCCTGATGCTGATTACGTAGCAGCTTTAACTGAGTTCAAAAAAACTTTCGCTAAATCAGAATAAGTTCGAGTTAGTCACTTGATTAAAAAACAAAAGGTGGTGAAATACCAGTGGTAAACTTACGCGAAATAAAAGGTCGTATTAATTCTACAAAGAGTACGAAACAAATTACGAAAGCGATGCAGATGGTTTCTTCTTCAAAGTTACGTCGTGCAGAGCAAAACGCTAAAGCGTACGTTCCTTACATGGAAAAAATCCAGGACGTAGTAGGCGCGATCGCTTCAGGAACAAAAGACAGTGGACATCCAATGTTAACTGCTCGTCCTGTTAAGAAAACAGCTTACTTAGTCATTGGTTCTGACCGTGGTCTTGCAGGTGCTTACAACTCAAGTATCCTACGTCAAGTACAACGTACAATTGACGAGCGTCATAAATCAAAAGACGAATACGTTATTTTAGCGGTAGGTCGTGTTGTTCGTGATTACTTTGTGAAACGTGATCATAATGTCATCAGCGATGTTGTCGGTCTTCCGGACCAACCATCATTTGCTGATATCAAAGAAATCGCTCGTAAAGCTGTTGGTATGTTCACTGAGGGTACGTATGATGAACTTTATATGTACTACAATCACTTTGTCAGCGCAATTGCTAGCGAAGTGACAGAGAAAAAACTTCTTCCATTAACGGATCTTGCACCTGCTAGCAGTAATGCTTCTTACGAATTTGAGCCATCTGGTGAAGCAATTCTTGAAGTGTTACTTCCACAATACGCGGAAAGCTTAGTTTACGGCGCATTATTAGATGGAAAAGCAAGTGAACATGCTTCTCGTATGACGGCTATGAAAAATGCAACTGATAACGCTTCTGATCTTATTTCAGACCTTTCATTGCAATATAACCGTGCGCGTCAAGCGGCGATTACACAAGAAATTACAGAAATCGTTGGTGGAGCTGCAGCCTTAGAATAGGCCAGCTTCCCAATGTCGTATAAGAATACGATAGGAGGGTACACAGTAATGAATAAAGGACATGTTATTCAAGTAATGGGTCCAGTTGTTGACGTAAAATTTGACAATGGCCAATTACCAGCAATCTATAACTCATTAACAGTTAAGATTGAACGTCCTAATGAAGAACCAACAATTCTTGCATTAGAAGTTGCTCTTCATTTAGGTGATGATTCTGTTCGTACAATTGCAATGTCATCTACTGATGGCTTACAACGTGGAGCAGAAGTTACAGACTCAGGAAAAGCTATCTCAGTACCAGTTGGTGAAGTTACTCTAGGTCGTGTATTCAACGTACTTGGAGAAGTAATCGACTTAGGGGAAGAGATTCCAGCTGACGTTCGTCGTGATTCAATTCACCGCGAAGCACCAGCTTTCGCTGAACTTTCAACTTCAGTTGAAATTCTTGAAACAGGTATCAAAGTTGTAGACTTACTTGCACCATATATCAAAGGTGGTAAAATCGGTCTATTCGGTGGTGCCGGTGTAGGTAAAACTGTATTAATCCAAGAATTAATCAATAACATCGCACAAGAGCACTCAGGTATCTCTGTATTCGCTGGTGTAGGTGAGCGTACTCGTGAAGGGAACGACTTATTCTTCGAGATGAGTGATTCAGGCGTTATCAAGCAAACAGCGATGGTATTCGGTCAAATGAACGAACCACCAGGTGCACGTATGCGTGTAGCTTTAACTGGTCTTACAATGGCAGAATACTTCCGTGATGAGCAAGGTGCTGACGTACTTTTATTCATCGACAATATCTTCCGTTTCACACAAGCAGGTTCTGAGGTTTCTGCCCTATTAGGTCGTATGCCTTCTGCGGTAGGTTACCAACCAACACTTGCAACTGAAATGGGTAAATTACAAGAACGTATCACATCTACTAACAAAGGTTCTGTAACTTCTATTCAAGCGATCTATGTACCAGCCGATGACTATACTGACCCGGCTCCAGCTACAACTTTCGCCCACTTAGATGCAACTACTAACCTTGAGCGTAAATTATCAGAAATGGGTATCTACCCTGCGGTTGACCCATTAGCTTCGACTTCTCGTGCTTTATCACCAGAAATCGTAGGCGCTGAGCACTACGCAATTGCTACTGGTGTACAACGTACAATCCAACGTTACCGTGAATTACAAGATATCATTGCTATCTTAGGTATGGATGAATTATCTGATGAAGATAAACAAACAGTAGAACGTGCTCGTCGTATTCAATTCTTCTTATCTCAAAACTTCCACGTTGCGGAACAATTTACTGGTCAAAAAGGTTCTTATGTACCTGTTAAAGAAACTGTTCGCTCATTCAAGGAAATCCTTGATGGCAAATGGGATCACCTACCAGAAGATGCTTTCCGTCTAGTTGGATCTATTGATGAAGTAGTTGAAAAAGCGAAAAGCATGGGCGTAGAGGTTTAATACTAGGGACGAGGAGGAAAAAATATGAAGACAGTTCTAGTCAATATTGTCACTCCCGACGGCCCAGTATACGATTCTGAAGTATCAATGGTAATCGCTAAAACAACTTCAGGTGAAATCGGTGTTCTTGCAGGCCATATTCCTATGGTTGCTCCACTTGCAATTGGTGCAGTGAAGCTTAAAAAAGAAAACGGTTCAACTGAACTTGTCGCTTTAAGCGGTGGTTTCATTGAAGTTCGCCCTGAAAAAATCTCAATTTTAGCTCCGTCTGCTGAAATTGCTGAAAGCATCGATGTTAAACGTGCTAAAGAAGCCGTTAAACGTGCTGAAGGTCGTCTTCAAGGTAAACAAGATAACATTGATTTCAAACGTGCTGACCTAGCATTAAAACGTGCGTTGAATCGTATCAACGTTCATGAGGGTAATATCTAATTCAAATTTTAACGGGCAGATTCAACATCTGTCCGTTTTTTAACATTATGCTACCATTTGGGCGTATTGCTAGAGAGATTAATATGGAGGAACTAACATGGAAATGTATGAGGCAATAGGGCAAGAAGCTTTAATAGGGATTTTATCGCATATATTTTTTATCGCTATTACTTTTTATGCGCTACAAGCTTTTATGCTCGAAAAGGTCTTTAAGAAGAATAAAGTATTTCAAATCCAGTTAATTTATATTTTATTAAGTATTGCGATAGGATCAGCCGTTTCAAATTTCTTTCTCCAAATTTCAAGTTGGTCTGGGAAGCTTCCGTATTTATTTTAATAGCCCCTTATTACTATCTTTATGTTAGTAATTGAATATACATATTTCACAGGGCTTTATAACTAATTTATGTGGTCCTTTGAAATATGTAAAACTTAGTTTAACTTCTTTCAGCAATTATTATAGTAGCGAAAGCGAAGCGTTAGATGCTGTAGTCTCTCATCTCTATAGGTGGTGAGATGAATGCGACGCAATTATGCTGAGGCGAAATTGATATAAATCCATTAGATTTTGTTTTTTGTTCACATATCTTTGGGTATATATTAGAAATTTACGCTTTTCTTCCATGTTATTGGTCATTCACAAAAAAAAAAATCATGCGTACAATAAATAAATAGCAAAATATTGATAAATGCCGTAAAATAGTGATTTGGATGCTTGAACGAGCATAAGAAAAGTTGTACTATAGAGTTGTTTGTTTACTGATTATGACATTATACTTCTTTTTAAAATAAAAATTTGATAGGTTAATAGATTGAATTCGGAGGGACATAGGGTGGAAAAAATAATAGTGACTGGCGGCCAAAAGTTACAGGGGAAAGTACGCGTAGAGGGCGCAAAAAATGCGGTGTTACCAATCCTAGCAGCGGCTTTACTTGCTTCTAAAGGAGAAAATGTAATTAAAGAAGTCCCTAACTTAGCAGATGTCTTTACAATAAATGAGGTACTGAAAAGTCTAAATGCGGCAGTTACATATATACCAGAGGACAATACAGTATATATAGATACAACAAAAGAACTTTCTAGTGAAGCTCAATTTGAATTTGTCAGTAAAATGCGTGCATCGATTTTAGTGATGGGTTCCTTACTTGCTCGAAATGGCTATGCCCGTGTTGCTTTACCGGGGGGCTGTGCAATCGGTTCCCGTCCAATTGAGTTACATTTAAAGGGCTTTGAGGCTATGGGAGCAAAAATCTCTTTTGGTCATGGATATGTAGAGGCGAAGGCAGAAGGACGTTTAAAAGGCGCAAATGTGTATTTAGATTTCCCTAGCGTTGGGGCAACAGAAAATATTATGACAGCTGCAGCCTTAGCGCAAGGAACAACTGTGATTGAAAATGCAGCGAAAGAGCCTGAAATTGTTGATCTTGCAAACTTTATTAATAGTATGGGTGGTCGTGTTATCGGTGCAGGTACGAATACAATTCGTATCGAAGGAGTCGATACATTATATGGAACAGAACATCATATTATTCCTGACCGAATTGAAGCTGGCACATTTATGGTTGCAGCAGCAATTACAAAAGGGGATGTAACGATCGAAAATGCTGTTCCTGAGCATATGACAGCATTAATTGCGAAGATGCGTGAAATGGGTGTTGAAATTACTGAGCTAGATGAAGGAATCCGTGTACGTGCTCCTAAAACATTAAAAGCTGTTGATATTAAAACAATGCCACATCCAGGCTTCCCAACAGATATGCAATCTCAAATGATGGCCTTAATGTTAACTGCTGAAGGTACGAGTATTATTACGGAAACGGTTTTTGAAAATCGTTTTATGCATGTTGAGGAGTTCCGTCGCATGAATGCCGGTGCTAAAATAGAAGGACGTTCTGTGTTTATCGAAGGGCCTGTAAACCTTCAGGGTGCTGAAGTAATGGCGACTGATTTACGAGCTGCGGCTGCACTAATTTTAGCAGGTCTTGTATCTGAAGGTGTGACTAGAGTTACAAAACTTCATCACTTAGATCGTGGTTACGTCGATTTCCATGGCAAATTGGCTGCACTTGGCGCAAATATTGAACGTGTACCAGTTGAGGAAGTTATCATTAAAGAGAAAACAACTGTTGAATTACCAACAAACTAAATAGATTTCTAAACCCTTTGCTTAAGAGCAGAGGGTTTTTCTTTGTTAATGTAACTGTAGATTTTTTGTCTGGTGTCGGATGTATATGAGCGATTTGGGACATTTGTTCTGTTTTAACGGAACGATTTCGAGATTTATCGGAACAATTTTATATTTTATCGGAAAGATTCTAAGATTTATCGGAATGATTTTTGTTTTTATCGGAACAATTTCTAGCTGTCGTTACACTTCGCACAAAAACTTTATATCGAGGCTTACTTCGCCAACATCCACATATTTTGAAGAGTTTCAGCATATTATTCCTTATGAAAAAATGGATAATGAGTATAGGCATAATTTGTTTGATTGGAGCATTATATATGCTTCCTGTGGCATTTGGTGAGAGACTTACGGTTAAAGAGGATTCGCCTGCAACAACAGAGCAAGCTTGTGAAATATTCATAGAAGTGGAGGGACAACAGGAGAAAATCCCTTTAGAAACGTATGTAACTGGTGTGGTAGCTGCAGAAATGCCTGTGTCATTTAAAAAAGAAGCTTTAAAGGCGCAAGCTATTGCAGCAAGGACATACGCGTTGCAATCGACAAATTACGGTAAAATAGCTATCGCTCCTACTGTTGCTAGACAAGTTTTTTACAATAAGGAGCAAAGAAAAGCGAATTGGACTAGCAATTTCCCGGGGAATGAAAAGAAAATTGTCGAGGCTGTTAACGAAACGAAAGGACAAGTTCTTCTATATAATAATGAATTAATTACGGCAATGTTTCACTCTACTAGTAATGGGAAAACAGAAAGTGCTTTCGATTTTAGTGGCAATGATGTACCTTATCTACAAAGTGTTGCGAGTATTTCGGATCTATCATCACCAAAATTTTCAGCGACGAAAGAATGGACATTAACTGAATGGAATGCACTGTGGCCAGTTAAATGGCAGGCAAGTGATTTCAACCGTGTACAGTTCTTTATAAATGACTCAGGACGTGTTGAGCGCATGAAGTTAGGTAAGAATGTGTGGTCAGGACGAGAAGTTCGAACACTTTTGCAAATACCATCAACTGATTTTAAAATTTCATATAACCCCACTACTGGAAATGTACAGGTGAGCACAAAAGGATACGGACATGGAGTAGGAATGAGTCAATATGGAGCAGAGGCTATGGCAAGTGATGGGAAAAGCGCTGCCGAAATTTTACACTATTATTATCAAGAAATTGAGATAAAAAAGATAGATGCATGTTTAAAATAACTTCTAGTTGTTCACACTGCAACTAGAGGTGATGAAAATGAGAGAGGATAAAAATAGTAAAACTTCTCACAATCAACAAGATGAAAAAGTTCAATTACAGAAGAAACCGTGGTTTTGGCCGGCTGTTTACGCTGGTGGCGCTCTAATGCTAGCAGGTTTGCTACTTGGATACAATAGTCTCGTATCAAAGGTAGAAGAGGCGCCGTCACCAAATGTAGCAGAAGTAGATTCAGGTCCTGTAGTTGAAACAAATGCAAGAACAGAAACAATGAAGTACCCATTCAAGGAAGCGAATCTTAGTAAAATTCAAGTTTCACAAGAGTTTTATGAAGTAGAGGCTAATGCAGAGTCGCGTGAAAAAGCACTAATGGTATTTAATCAAACATTTACGACATCTTCCGGTATTACTCTTTCTATGAATGGTGAAGAATTCGAAGTACTTGCTGCTTTAAGTGGTAAAGTAAAACAAGTAAAACTTGATGCATTTACAGGCAATAAAATTGTTATTGAGCATGCAGATGGTAAGGAAACACATTACAGCTCTGTAAAAGACATTGCTGTCAAGGAAGGCGATGAGGTAACACAAGGTCAAGTACTTGGAAAAGCGACTGACAATGAGTGGAACCAAAGCGCTGGCGTAAACTTGCATTTTGAAGTACTAGAAAACGGGAAATATATTAATCCGAAAAAATTACTAGCATTTTAATTTATTTCAGTAGAAGTCTCTCACCTCTATAGGTGGGAGACTTCTACTGGTTTAAGACACTATTCAGCGAGTATCCAAAAAACTGCTGAAATAGAGGAACTCAGGCTAAGAACTTCACATTCTGTAAAAGCGCCTGATTGACCACCATCGTGTCGCTTTCGCGCTAAAAACTAAAGACTTCGGACGTAATTATGCCGAGGTATGATAGTAAAATTTGTAGATTTCAAATATAGTAAATGATAATTTACAATTGGAGAAACGAATACTAAAAAATGCATAAAAAATCAGTAATATATCGTGAAAATGTAAAACGTGTTCTGAATAGCTTTGTCCTTACATAAGGTGAAGAAATGCGCAGACGTGCATCTGATGCCAACGCCATTTGTGAAATTGTGTGGAAAGGACGAAGAACGTGCACGAGCACATTCGGAAGCGCTGCATACGCCTCGGTGAGTTATTGATTGAGACGCGTGAAACTGTGCGTGTCCTCGCGAAAATGACAGGTTTTTCAAAAAGTACGGTGCATAAAGATTTAACAGAGAGATTGCCAACAATACATGAAGGATTAGCCGAGCAAGTGAAGGAAATTCTCGCTTATCATAAGGCCGTACGTCATATTCGTGGAGGAGAGGCAACGAAAAACAAGTGGAAAGAAAGAGCGAGTCAAGATTGATTCGTTCTTTTTTAAATGCAAAGGACAAGCTAGATTCTTATTTTTAATTTCCTACATATTAAGAATTCTAAAAAAACCCCTAATAAAAGGCCATTCACCATAACGTAAGGTTGATTTCTGTTCCTCTATCGCTGATCCCCAAGGAGTTGCCCAGTAGGAACAAAGATCAACTTATTCACTAACATATGTTTAAAAAAATGTCATCTAAACTTTCGATGAAGAACCATATAAAAAAATGTTTAAACAATTTCTTCTTTTCAATCACTGTTCATATAATTGAATGGAATGCAGTTCTATTCACTAAAATTAGGTGAAATTACCAAAAGGATATGATAAAATATTCTAGATAAACAGATAAAAATGAACGTTATGTAGTTGGAACTGGCGGGAAGGAGAAATAATAAAATGTTTTCTAAAGATATAGGCATTGACTTAGGAACTGCGAACGTATTAATACACGTTAAAGGTAAAGGAATCGTCTTAAATGAACCATCTGTTGTGGCGATTGATAAAAAAACAAATAAAGTATTAGCGGTAGGGGAAGAGGCTCGCCAAATGGTAGGGCGTACACCGGGGAATATTACTGCAATTCGACCACTACGAGATGGCGTTATTGCGGATTTTGATGTTACAGAAGCTATGCTAAGACATTTCATCAATAAATTAGATGTAAAAGGATTTTTAGCGAAACCACGTATTTTAATTTGCTGTCCAACAAACATTACTAGTGTTGAGCAAAAAGCTATTCGCGAAGCTGCAGAAAAATCAGGTGGAAAAAAAGTTTACTTAGAAGAAGAACCAAAAGTTGCAGCAATTGGTGCAGGCATGGATATATTCCAACCTAGTGGTAATATGGTAGTCGATATTGGCGGTGGAACAACAGATGTAGCAGTTCTATCAATGGGTGATATTGTAACGAGCGAATCCATTAAGGTTGCAGGAGACGTTTTTGATAATGATATTTTACAATATATTAAAAAAGAATATAAATTGCTAATTGGTGAACGTACTGCAGAAGCAATAAAAATCACAATTGGTACAGTCTTTAAGGGCGCGAGAAACGATTCAATGGATATTCGTGGTCGTGACATGGTGACAGGTCTACCACGTACAATAGAAATTCACTCTGAGGAGATTGAACGTGCATTACATGAATCGGTTGCTATGATTGTCCAATCTGCAAAAAATGTTTTAGAAAAAACGCCACCAGAGTTATCAGCTGATATAATTGATCGTGGGGTCATTATTACTGGCGGTGGTGCATTACTACATGGAATGGACCAGCTATTAATAGAAGAGTTAAAGGTACCTGTGTTCATTGCAGAGCACCCTATGGATTGTGTAGCAATTGGTACAGGCATTATGCTTGAAAATATTGATCGAGTGCCCGCATCCTTATAAAAATATAATGAGGTGATTCCTTTGTTTAAAGGGTTTTATACAGTTGCAACTGGTATGATTGCACAACAAAGACGAACAGAATTACTAACTAATAATTTATCAAATGCGAATACACCAGGGTTTAAAGCAGACCAATCAACAATTCGGTCATTTCCCGACATGCTTATGTCAAGTGTAGGAAAAACGAATGCACCTGCTAATCAGCAAGCAGGCTCTCAATATATGAGTCAAGTTGGTGCATTAAATACAGGAATTTATATGCAAGAAACATTGCCAAATTATATACAAGGCCAAATCTATAGCACAGATTTCCCGACAGATATGGCTTTGATCGATGGAAACTTACCGCAAAATGAAGATGGCACTACTGGATCTATTTTCTTCCGTTTAGCACATCCAGAGGGTGGCGAGGCATACACACGTAACGGGAATTTTACATTAGATGGTCAAGGCTATTTAGTAAATCCACAAGGACTATATGTGCTATCAGACAGAGGTCAACGCATCCAGCTACCGAATGATGATTTCCGCTTAGATGAGAACGGTGCAATTTATGTTAATAATCAGCAAGTAGCTCGTGTTGGAGTATCATTTTCAGCGAATCCGAACATGCTACGTAAACAGGATAATGGGTTAATTCGAACAGAAAATGGTGAGAACTTACCTACAGCTTACGGTGCCAATGGCGTATCCTTTACACTGCGTCAAAATTATCTAGAGGGCTCAAACGTAGATTCTAGTCGCACAATGACGGATTTAATGACAGCTTATCGCGCTTTCGAAGCTAACCAAAAAGTGTTACAGGCTTATGATCGCAGTATGGAAAAGGCTGCCAATGAAATCGGAAAAGTATAATAGGCGAATAGGAGACGTTTAATCATGCTACGTACAATGATGACTGCAACAAACACAATGGGGCAATTACAAAATAAAATTGATACAATTAGTAATAACATTGCCAATAGCAATACACTCGGCTTTAAATCACAAGAAGCTACATTTAATGAAATGCTTTATCAGCAATTTAATAATGACAAGCAAGATCGTGCTGTTCGACAATCACCTGTTGGCATTCGTTATGGTTCAGGTGCAATGCTTGGACAAATCCAATCAAATCAAAAGCAAGGCTCTCTACAAACAACAAATCGTGACCTTGATTTAGCTTTTACAAAACCAAAGCAATATTTCAATATTTTGATGCCAAATGGTGAAAATGGCACAAAAACAGTGTATACTCGTCAAGGTGACTTTTATTTATCACCATTAAATAATGGAACAGTAATGGTTGTAACTGCAGATGGATATCCATTGGCAAACTCAACAGGACAAGCTATTACATTACCGGATAATGTGAAAAGTTTCGCGGTCCGTAATGGGGGCGTATTAGAGGCATTAGACTCAAATGGAAATACTATTCGTACTGATTTAGCAGTGACAGAGTTCCAAAAGCCACAGCTAATGGAGAAAGTTTCTGGCTCCTATGTTGGATTGCCGAATAACCTAGCTCAACTTGGATATACACAAGCTGAAGTTATCACTGAATTACGAGGAGCAAATCGTCAGCAAATTGGCATGCAAAGCGGGTCGCTAGAAATGTCGAATGTAAATCTTTCAAAGGAAATGACGGATTTAATGCAAACACAGCGCTCTTATCAATTCAATGCTAGAGCTGTAACTTTAGCAGACCAAATGCTTGGGCTCATTAATGGTATTCGATAGTAAATTCGTTATTACTGTTTAGTTAGGAATGAAGAGGAGTACAATCTATGACAAACGATTCAAGTCGAGGTTCTATGCAAACAAAAGCAACCGATACGCCACCAGAAGAGAAGGAACACGGCTCAAATGGAGAGCAACAAGAGGTTCGATGGGTGCAAATACGGCTGATTCCGATTTGGTTACGCGTTGTACTTATTATCATCTTAGTTGTTGTTGCAGCAGTTTTAGGTGCAATGTTTGGCTATAGCGTGATTGGACAAGGTAAAGCCATGGATGTTTTTAAACCCGAAACATGGCAGCATATATTTGATATTATGAATGGTAAAGAATAATTTTATTCTTTACCATACTTTGTGTTTACATATTTTAAGGGGGAAAAGAAATGTTAACAGCAGAGCAAATTCAAGCAATTCTACCACATCGTTATCCATTTTTATTCGTTGATCGTATCGTTGAATTAGAAGAAGGTAAGCGTGCAGTTGGTTTAAAAAATGTCTCTATGAACGAGGACTTTTTTAATGGGCACTTCCCAGGCTACCCAGTAATGCCAGGCGTTTTAATTGTAGAGGCGCTAGCACAAGTTGGTGGAGTAGCATTATTAAATGCAGATGAATTCAAAGGTCGTCTAGCTTTCTTAACAGGTATTGATAATTGTCGTTTCAAGCGCCAAGTAGTACCGGGAGATCAACTTCGATTAGAAGTAGAGTTCGTGAAACTACGTGGAGTAATGGGCAAAGGTCATGGTGTAGCGACAGTCGATGGAGAACTAGTATGTGAAGCAGATATTTTATTTGCAATTGGACCTGAGCAACCAAAACAGGCGTAATTTGCAATTATAGGCTAAAAGATATAAAATAATTATGTCGAATAATGTCTTTACTGTTAATCTTTCAATAGTTTATCTTTTGTGACATGAATGCAGTAAAAGAAAAGAATGTCATTTTATAAAAATGCAATGGCGTTATGTTATTGTGAATTGAAATACATGTAATTTTAGTTTTGTTTTTAAAACGTAGGAGGATTATATAGATGTATAAGGAATTGTCTTCAGGTGTTAAAATTAGCATTACACGTTCGATTTCAACATCTTTTGAATCATACTTAGCAAGTATTGATTGGAAAGAAGAGCGCTTTTCTATGGAAGACTTCATTGCTAGCTGGCAAACTTATTTTCAAGATAATGCCGCATGGATCGAAAAAATCCCAGCAGATGTTTTGATGAGTACTGAATTCCATGAAGAGATGGCGCAAAAAATCGATGAAGTAATTGCAAAAATTTTAAATGAAGAACCAACAGATAAGCAAGTTGAAACAATCGATGCCTTGCAAAAAGAGCTAGATACAAATTATAGCTACAACTGTAAAGCAGAAGCAGCATACATTGAACAATTGTTAAAAGAAAAACAAAAATAGTTTGTACAAAAATCGGATAGTTCCCTCCTTTCCCGGGCAATCTATGTAGGATCACAAATGCACACGTTGTATTTGATGACATAGCACCGAGGAGAGGAGGTTTTTTTCTATGTGGAGAATGTCATTTTTGGCCATTATTCTTGCTGCTTTATTCCTTGGAGGTTGTAACTGGGGAAACAAGGCTGTTGAAACAAGACCGGTGGAGAATGTTAAACACGACGTTCGCCGAGGTGTAGAGGACGTTGTAGAGCCGACTAAAAGAAATGATGTCTACAATCGTGACGTAAATGGTGTTAACCGTAACACTGTTCTTCCTGAAGCTACAACACCAGGAACTACAGCACCAGGAACTACTACACCAAGAACTACAACACCAAGAACTACAACACCAGGAACTACGACAGTACCAGGAACTACAACAGTACCAGGAACAAATACTGATTTAAATGGTACAAATGGTTATAACAACGTTCCAAATGCTAACGGCGTCGTTAAAGAAAAGGTCGTTGAAGAGAAAGTTACACGATAATATAAAAAAGAGTGTTTCCAACCAATGGAACACTCTTTTTTTTTATTTCGAATTCGCGTGAAAGGGGGAATATACCTGTGAAGGGGGGAGTGAATACCCGCTGCAAGAGGGAAATACCCGCGAAGAGGGAGTGAATACCCGCGGCAAGAGGGAAATACCCGCAAAGAGGGAGTGAATACCCGTGCGCGAGAGAAATACCCGCGAAGAGGAAGTAAATACCCGCTGGCAAGAAAAATACCCGCGAAGGTGAAGTGAATATTTCTAAGTAAACGATTTGCAGCATCGCTAGAAGGAATATCGAAAAATTCACGTAACTGTTTGTTGGTTATTGTTGGTCTAACTAAGTATCGATAATCTTGTAAGGCTTCAGCAAAAATTTCTTCGCTCGCATACTGACAGTACGAACATATCCAAATCCCGCGCGAATAATGCATTTGAGACTTGTATTGGCATTTCGGACAAAGCACGCCTCTGCGAAATCGTGATGAATCAATAGAAGCCGGAAGTTTTGATGGCTGATGTCTACTAAGGAATTGTTGAGCAATTTGAGTTAGTTGTGCATCACTTAAAATAGCTTGTGTATATTTTTCAAAAAGGGAATGAAGATGTGTTTGAAGTCCTGAAACATGGAAAATCGGAATTGTATTTGGATGACTTGCTATGATAGTAGAGGGGTTTGAAATGATAACCGCACCCTCAATGGGGAGAGAATAGTTTTGGTAAATAACTTTAAGAAATTGCATATGTCGTTGGGTTTGAGTAATTGCATTGGGAAATCCTTCGACAGTTCCATCTGGCTTCGTTCGAATACATTGATGAGTAATATCGTCAAAATCAAGACGTCCGTTAATATTTTTTATTTCAATAACTAGCATAAAATTACTGCAAATGAAAAGTGTGTCGAGTTGATGTGAATGTTGTGCAGAGTTCATCAGAATTAAATTATGTAACACTAAAAAAGTATAGGGACATTACTAATTCAAGCCATTCACGGTCAACTTTCCTTTCACCAGCATAGCCAGCATCGAATCTTCGAAATTGCTCATTATAATAGCTAAAATCAGGGTCCTCTTCGAACAACCGTCTCTTTAAAGCCTCAAGCCACAATAATTTTAAAGGCTTTTCTCTAATAGCGATATTCAAGTGTAGTTACCTCCTATAATTTTTACATCGTATTTTACCTTAAAATCTCTACCTGTCCAATAAAAAATAACGATGCAATTTTTTGCATCGTTAAATCAAGTTCAATCATTTTTTAATTTTGGTCGTTCTTTCATATCGTGTGAGAAGCGGTCCAATAGCTTATCTAAAGTAACTCCTTCAGCTAGTAACTCGGCTAGTAATTGCTCGGCATATTTTGAGCGTTTTGTCTTTAAAGTCCCTTTTAAAAGAACAGAGATGTGCTCGCCAATTTCTTGAACTGTATGTACGACAACCTGGAATGGAGCAGGCTCATTATCTGGAAATGAAATAACTACACGTACATTAAAGATAGTAGCATTCGTTAAAAGTTCATCGAAAGTTGAACGATATTGTCGGTCCATAAACAGTTCGAGAATCCAAGATTGATGGCTGTTTTCCTGATTAATAATAATACCATCGACTAAAGGGAAAGGTTGTATGCCGTCTTTTGTGACAATGTCAAAGGAAAGCATTTTAAATGTTTTCATTATGTAATATCCTCCTAAGTCGGTCATCCTTTTTAGTATAACATATTCAATTAGCCCTGTTTACGATAGGGTCAATGCTGTATTTTCGCACAATCTACAAAAACAGCGAAATTGCATATTTCAACAATTAGCTTTTGCTATTACAGTGAAAAGCATTCAGCCCGGAAAATCATTAATTAATTGAAAAGTAAAAGCCTCAATATATCCAATTTATGATTAAAAACTAAGGGAAATGATAAAAATCGACTTTTGCCAATGCGGGATTAATTTTTGTAAGATGAGAGCAATCAAAAGTAAAGGAGGTGAATCAATGAACCAAGTCGGACTGGTTGGAAGGTTAACAAAGGATCCAGTGTTACGGCACTTATCTGAAAATCGCGTGCAAACACATTTTTCCCTAGCCATAAATCGCAATTACAAAAACAGTCGTGGGGAAGTCGATGCTGACTTTATTCTTTGTACAGTATGGGGAAGGCTTGCAGAGCATATCGTCAAATATTGCGGAAAAGGCTCATTAATTGGGGCAAATGGTCGTATTCAATCAAGATCATTTATAAATGAAGAAAGCACAAAGGTTTTTATAACGGAAGTAGTCGTAGAAGATGTCCGATTTTATCAGCTTAAGCCAAGGGATAGTGACGGTTCTATTGTGTTACCAAAGCCACCTGATGAGCAGGACAGCTTAAAGGATTTTGTGCTACCTGAGGCAGAAGTACAATTACCAGTAATATAGCAGTTTTAAATGGTACATACGGGGCAAGTGACAAGTTGTCTGATCCGCCATTTTCCTTCTATTTACTTGCACCGTAATCAATTTAGAAAGGAATGATGTATACCTTTTCATAACGCAGTTCATTGCTGAAGACCGCACAGCAATGAGCATTTTAAACACAACTAAATATTAATATGAAGTAAGTAGGGAAGAAGTAACGGCAATATCCACTGAAAAAAAGCGCCAAGAACTTTGGGCTCTTGGCGCATATACACTTTTTTTAATAATCGAGCTTCATTAAATCGCGAAGTTCGTGATCTTCTAACTCAGTTAACCACTGACTTGATTGAATAAGTTCTTCTGATAAAGCAGATTTCTGGGCCAACATTTTATCGATTTTCTCTTCGATGGTACCAATTGTCACAAACTTATGCACTTGCACAAATTGTGTTTGACCAATTCGATATGCACGGTCTGTCGCTTGATTTTCAACGGCTGGATTCCACCATCGATCTGCGTGTAATACATGATTTGCAGCTGTTAAATTTAGCCCTGTTCCACCTGCTTTTAAGGAAAGTATAAATATTGGGAAAGCTCCTGCCTGAAAAGCTTCTACTAAGCGGTCACGCTGCTGCTTAGGCATTGCACCAGTTAAGAACGGTGCATCAATATTATATAATTCACTAAAACAATGCTGTAGTAATTGCCCCATTCCAATATATTGTGTGAATATGAGGCACTGCTCGCCGTTGTCTACGATTTCTGTAGTCATTTGCACAATACGTTCTAATTTCGTAGAACGATTTAGCATTGATTCGGCATCCTCGAAAGGTTCTTTTAAATACAAGGCAGGATGATTACATAATTGCTTTAACTTACTGAGCATCTTTAAGACGCGTCCCTTTTTTTGAAAGCCTGTTAATTGTTCCAGCTGATCGAGCGTCTCTAATATATATCCTTCATAGAGGGATGCTTGCTCAGTTGTTAATGGGCAATACTCATGAGACTCTTGTTTATCTGGTAAGTTAAGCTGTAAGTGTGGGTCACGCTTTGTACGTCGCAGTAAAAACGGTTGAATTTTTGCACGTAGCTTCTGTTTATGTGACTCTGACTCATCTCGTTCTATCGGTAAAATAAATTCTTCGTTAAAGCGACCGAAGCTACCTAAATAGCCTTTATGGATAAAGTCAAAAATTGCCCATAGCTCTGATAAACGGTTTTCGACTGGTGTACCTGTTAAAGCAATATGATGCGTACCATGTAATTTGCGAATAGCCCTTGATTGTAGCGTTTGCATATTTTTAATATTTTGAGCTTCATCTAGTACAACTGTTGCCCATTCGACTTCCTGTAAAAACTCAGCATCTTGTGATACCGTTCCATAGGTAGATAAAATCACATGTGGTTTTTCTCTTGCTACTAGCTGTTTAAAAACATCCTCCTTTGCTCGATTCGCCTGATAATGCGTATGCACAGTCAAGGAAGGAGCAAAACGAGCTAGTTCCTTTTGCCAGTTGCCTAGCACTGACGTAGGACAAATAATTATGGATGGCTTTGTATCCTCAATTGTTTCATAAAGATGAAGCAGATATGAAATAAGCTGAACGGTTTTACCAAGGCCCATATCATCTGCTAGACATGCACCAAAGCCTTGTTCTCGCATGAAGACGAGCCATTCAAAGCCTTCATGCTGATAAGGGCGTAATTCAGCCTGCAAAGATGTAGAGATTGGTACTGTTGGAAGCCCTTTTTTCTCCTGAAGCTGCTCCATATAGGATTTAAGCGATTGTTGCAATTCAAATGCAAAAATCGGGTCATCTCGCATTTCATCATCGGCATCCTCTTCTTCAAGAGGTAATGATAAATCCTCAGGTAGCTCACGAAATAGCAATTCGCGAACGGTCCAGCTTTCATCCTCTGCTTGCTGCATCAATGTACGCATTTCATGCATCCAGTTCGCATCGACTCGAAACCATTCAGTACCAATACGAATGAATTCGCGTTTCTCATCCACAAGCTTTTTAAATTGCTCAGGTGAAATGGACTGTCCATTCATAGAAAACTGCCATTTGAACGTTAAAATATCATCTAATCCAGCAACCTTCTTTGTCGCTACATTACCAGTGCTTACACGAACACGCATTTTTGATTGTTTTAAATCTTTTAGCCAAGCAGGTAATACAACGTCAAAGCCGAGTGCCTGTAATCTTGCTAAATCCTCACGTAAAAATGTTCGAACTTGTAAATCCTCAAGCATAATACGAATGAAAATATCACTAGATAAATCTTCAATAGAAAGAAGATCTACAATTTGCCCTTGTTGTTGTTCAATAGCATCAGCATACATTTCCCATTTTGCTGGTAGAGCTTTAGCAATTGGTAGTGACTGCTTTCGCATAGCAGGCGTCCAGTAGTTTTTAGTTGTAGCCGTGCTAAGTACTGTTTCTAAAAGCCAAACATCAGAATCTTCCTCAGGCTCACTTAGACGTAGGGAGACAGTAACTGCACCTGCTTGTCGTTCCTGCTCTAATGGCCAGCCACCACGCAAGAAAAATGGCATTAGCTTTGGCAAATCAGACAGTACAAGACCTGCTTGTGCTAGTTTTTGGTGCACTGCCACTTCTAATAATGCTGTATCTATATCGTCTATAGGGAATGTAAGCGAAGAAAAATCATCGGCAATAACTGCGTATGACCAGAGCGAGGACTCCTGCCAATATGTTTGTAATGCCGACGCTTTTTCTAGCCACTCCTGACTTTCTGTATTCACGCCTTGCCATTCAATAAAAGGATGCAAATAGCGCTGTGAAAAAATATCAAGGAGATCAGAAGTTGAAACTTCAACCGTAAGTTCTGAACGATTGGTTAATAAACCATAGACATTCGCTTCATAGTTAAAAAATAATGAAGAAATGAGTGAGTCTGCTTCTATTGCTGCACCATCAGCAGTAAATCCCTGTAACGTAAAATATCCTTCCTGTGCTGCATTAATACGAAGCTGTAGTTTTTTTGAAAACGGGGAAGGAGCATTATAAGTTATCATACTAAGTTTCCTTTCTCAATTTCTTCCTGTAATGCACGAAGTCGTTTATACTCTGCACGAATTGTTTGCATATATGTTTCAAAATAAGCAGTTTTACCAGCACGCTTTGCTGCACTGCGCATACTTTTCCAGATTCGTACAGCCTGCTTATAGTTCATCCGTGATTTTTGTGTAATTTCAGCCATGGCGTATAGATGGTATAAGGGCAGTACTGTTGCTGGAGAAACCTGAAGCACATCCTTTAATCCACACATTTCTAAATAAGAAAGAGAGGAGAGATTTAACTGATGGAGGGCTGCCCATTCACGATAGCGTTCTTTTTTAATAAGAAAGAACGAAAACGGTTGTAGCCCGTAAACGCCAAATGCACTATATAATGTAGCTTCTTCTTCCTCCGTTAGCTGCATGTCTTCATATAAAAGCTGAAATTGCCGTACATATTGAGCACGTTTTACAACTGGCACAGTTTGCTGTAAAAAGACTTCGGTAAATGGTAACATCGCACGTAAAATAATTGACTGTGCATGTGATTCGCTAGCCCGTTTTGCAAAAGTAGCCAGCTCAAATAGGTCCTGCATATGTTGTACATCAATATGTGCAATGCTGTCCTGTAATAAACTTTCTTTTTGTAGCAGCACATAAAATAGTAGTTGTAATGACTGCAAGGATATCTCAGGTGAAGGATTCTCAAGGTTATTTATCAGTGCTAATTCCTGTTCACGACGCGGCTTCTCGTAAAAAAGCACTGCCCAAAGCAGCATATAAATTTGTAGTCGTTCAGCAAACAATCCTTGTCGTTCGAATAAACACTCTCGCACTAATTCCTGAATTGCATCATAAAATGGATCAGTAGCAAAAAGTCGTGATCGACCAGTCAGCTCCGTCAATATACTTTCGAATGATTGAACACTTTGATCAATAAAATATTTCATATAAGGAGAATCCAACGAATGTCCTTTTGTTTCATTTAAATGGCGCCATATTGTATTAAAGATGGATAGCTCCATGAAAAGCTTATAAAGTGGCTGCCACTCGCGTTCGAAAGGCATATGCCGTTGAAGTCTCTCTAATGCATCTGTCCGTATAGCAGAAAGGCCATACCCTTCTAGAATACGCCCAGGTGGCAATAAACGTTTCATGACTTCATTGACCATCAATTGCCAGCTTTCTGGACTCCGCTCATCTGCCAATGATTTTAATTGCACTGATTTTTGCGCACGCCAAGCACTCGACCAATTTTGCACCGAGTCAAAATACTGATAGAGGGCAAGCAATGCGCCAACCTGATGTCTGCACCATTTCAGCTGAGGACAGTTACAGCTCAACTCCTCTTTGGCAAAATCAATTTCTACAGAGGCAGGTCTGACATCCTGTACGCTTGCATATAATATAGAACTTGCTCCATTAAAACGTTCAAAGACAACTGATTTGTTCCGCACTGAAAAAACAGCACGACGCACTAGCTCTTCGTCTTCAGTAGAGGAAGGATGTAACGCCTGTTCAGCTTCCTGTAATTTGGCAAGGATAAATTCTTGATGTTCCTTAGCTAATTGGGCAATAGACAATGCCATAACCTCACTCCTTTCAAAATGTATAGCTAGTGGACATTTAAGTGATGAAGGAAAAAAGACTGTCCTTCCATTATACGATTAAAATGCGTACATGATAAGCTGAATGATTCGAAAGAAAAAAATCAAGGAGAAGATAGTTAACAAGATAATTAATATGTGTTAAAATCTGAATAATCAGATAAATAGGGAGGGATGAAGGATGATGCAAGTTCAATATATGAAGCCATTTTACACAAAAATCACAGGAGACAAACTACGTCTCGTGTTTGCTTATCAATATTTCTCTATTTTAAAAGAGAATGAGATTTTCCATTTCATTCCCATCGAAGGTAAAGAGATGATTATCAACTTGAATACACAGCAAATTGAAAATATATCTGAGGTATTTGTTTTCCAAAAGGGGAATCGCTTTATCCGACTGCCATTATATCAATTATTATTAATTACAAATGTTCATGAGCATCTAACACCGATTCTTGAAAGTGCAACACCTAAGCCTCAGTTACCACTTGTTTCATCAGTGACTGTTGGCGAAGTAGATCAACTCATTGCAGAATTGGAGCAGAAAAACATAGATTATTTAATCGACCAGGCATTACTAGATAATAATAAAGCTCTATTTTTTGAACTTCTACAACAAAAGAGCCATCAACTCGGAGGTTTCGAAAATTGAATACACGGTATTTCAATTAAGCACCTACTTTTCACATGTGAGAAGCGGGTGCTTTTATATATATATGGGTACAAAGTCTAGATTGCGAAAATGAATTAAAAATCATTACTATATATAACCTATTAAATTAGAATACATTACCAAAATAAACTAAAAAAAATAGAACGTAGACCGATATAAATAACAATAGGGGTGGTGAAATTATGCTAGGAAAATGGTCAGCAACAGGATTGTCAATTTTAAATAATATGAATAGACATTACGATGCAATGAGCAAGGCCATGCTTCGAATATCCTCAGGCTACCGCATCAATAGCGCTGCGGATGATCCAGCAGGACTTGCAATTTCCGAAAAAATGCGGGCGCAAATTCGCGGACTGAACATGGGGGCGAAAAATATCCAGGATGGTATTTCACTTGTTCAAACAGCAGAGGGTGCACTAAATGAAACACATGATATGATTCAGCGCATGCGCGAGCTCGCAGTACAGGCGTCCAACGACACATTAACGGATAGTGATCGTAAGAAACTCGATTTGGAATTTCAGGAATTAAAAAAAGAAATCCAGCGCATCTCGAAGGACACTGAGTTTAATACAAAGACATTACTAAATGGGGATTATGCTGCAAACGGTATTAAAATACAGGCAGGTGCCAACTCAGGTCAAAGCATCGAACTGTTTATTAACGATATGGGTGCTGGAGCACTTGGCTTGGACGGTAACACATCCATTGCAACTCGTGAGGATGCCAATAAAGCGATCTCCACAATGGACGAGGCTTTAAAAAGTGTGTCAAACGAGCGCTCAAGACTAGGTGCCTACCAAAATCGCCTAGAGCACGCATACAATGCGAACGTAAACACGGCAGAAAACTTACAAGACGCCGAATCTCGCATTCGTGATGCAGATATCGCAAAAGAAATGATGAATATGGTAAAATCACAAATTTTAATGCAGGCAAGCCAATACGTACTAGCAATACACATGCAACAAGCACAATCAATCCTAAAACTACTCGAAAGCGGAACAATGAGGAATCCCCGATACTAAAGGTGATTCCTTTTTTCGTTTGGATTGTGATAAAAGTGAAGTAATCGCCGATAAAAAGAGACTATCGCTGATAAAAGTGGAACAATCGCTGATAAAGCAGAGAAGATCGCTGATAAAAGTGCAATAATCGCTGATAAAAGTGGAGTAATCGCTGATAAAAAGAGACAATCGCTGATAAAAGTGGAGAAATCGCTGATAAAGAAGACAACATCGCTGATAAAAGTGCAATAATCGCTGATAAAGAAGAGACCATCGCTGATAAAAGTGGAACAATCGCCGATAAAAAGAGACAATCGCTGATAAAAGTGGAGTAATCGCCGATAAAAAGAGACCATCGCTGATAAAAGTGGAGTAATCGCCGATAAAGCAGAGAAGATCGCTGATAAAAGTGGAACAATCGCTGATAAAGAAGACAACATCGCTGATAAAAGTGGAGTAATCGCCGATAAAGAAGAGACCATCGCTGATAAAAGTGGAACAATCGCTGATAAAGAAGAGACAATCGCTGATAAAAGTGGAGTAATCGCTGATAAAGAAGACAACATCGCTGATAAAAGTGGAACAATCGCTGATAAAGAAGAGACAATCGCTGATAAAAGTGGAGTAATCGCTGATAAAAAGAGACAATCGCTGATAAAAGTGGAGTAATCGCCGATAAAAAGAGACAATCGCTGATAAAAGTGGAGTAATCGCTGATAAAGAAGAGACAATCGCTGATAAAAAATGAAAACCGCTGATTAAATCGCAAAACCGCTGTTAAACGTGCTATAATCGCTGAGAGGATCCAATAATAGCTAATGAACCTATGAAAATTTAAATAGAAAAGGAGAGAATTGATTGATCATAAAATCCTACGCACCATCACCGTTGACCAAAGGACTTCAAGCACTTGTGACTCGGTTGCACCCCACGCACCCACAATATCAAAATTTTCAGCAGGAACTTAAAAATAAAGAAGCTGGTGATTTTGGTGAGCAGTATGTTATGAAGGAACTACAGCAAATAGCACTACTCAATGATTGCTACATTCTCCACAATGTAACACTTCCCTCTGCTTTACCCATGCAAATTGATATTTTACTCATTATCCCCAACGCTATTATTCTATTAGAAATTAAAAATATACGAGGAACGGTACATTTTAAAAATGACCCCCGACAGCTCATTCGTACATCGGATTCTGGAGAGGTTCATGTTTTTACGCATCCTGAAATACAGCTTGAACAGTATATTCAAGGTATGAAACATTTCTTAGACGCTCAACATGTTTCGATACCTATTTATGGAGCCGTTGTTTTTCCTTTTAATAATGCAAATATTCATCGAGAGGAAGGACGATTGCCAATTTTAATGGCAAAAGAGCTACCGATATTTCTGCATAAACATTTAGAGAAAAGTAAAGAGACGAAAACAATGGCAGAAATCAAAAACATTATTTTGTCACATTTGCGTAACAGAACTCCATTTCCACTTTGCCAGTACTATCAAATTGATGCCTCTGCTTTGCAACGGGGTGTTTATTGTGAAAACTGTGGTAGGTTTGGGATGCAGAAATTGAAAATAGGTTGGCATTGTCAGATGTGTCAACATCGATGTCGCGATGCTCATGTACAGTCGCTAAAAGATTATTATATGCTTGTAGGTGAGACGATAACGAACCGTGAATGTCGGGATTTTTTGATGATTGAAAGCGAGCATGTTGCAAAACGTATATTACAAAAATTACAGTTGCCACGTGGTGGATCTAATAAAAATTCAAGGTACAAATTGTCTGGTTTATATATGAATCGCTGATAAAACCAGCATAATCGCTGATAAAACCAGCATAATCGCTGATAAACCTTGAGAATCGCTGATAAAATCATTATAATCGCTGATAAATCCCAAAAACCGCTGATAAACACGCTCAATTCCGCCGCTAACTAACAAAATTTTTGCTAATCGGACACAGAAAACAGCTTTGAAATAACAAATTGATTCACACTTTCCCTTGAAAGATGTATACTATAATGCAGAACAAAAATGCAGCATGCATTTAAAGAACATATAATATAACTACTCGTTTTTGAAACGGAAGGAAGAATAGAGAATGACGAAATCAATTTGTGTCGTTGGACTTGGTTATATCGGATTACCAACGGCTGTAATGTTTGCCAACCACGGCATAAAAGTACATGGGGTGGACGTAAACCCAGCAGCAGTAAAAAGTATTCAAGAGAAAAAACTTCATATTGAAGAAAATGGATTGCAAGAGCGCCTGAACAAAGCAGTTGATGAAGGTTTCTTAACGGCGTCAACGACACCACAGGAAGCGGACGTGTTTATCGTTGCTGTTCCGTCGCCAATTAATCCTGATAATACAGCGAATTTAGAATATGTACGTCAAGCTACGGCTTCTATCGTGCCATTCGTGAAAAAAGGTGACCTTGTCATTCTTGAATCGACAGTACCACCGAAAACTGTAGAGAACATTATGCTACCAGAGTTGATCAAGGCTAATCTTGAATTTGGTGTAGATTTATTTGTAGCACATTCACCAGAGCGTGTTATTCCAGGTCGTATTTTTGAAGAATTAGTGAACAACGACCGTATCGTTGGTGGTATTGATGAGAAGTCTGCACAAATGACAAAAGAGCTTTATCAAACATTTGTGAATGGAACAATCCACCTTACAGATGCAACAACAGCTGAGTTAGTAAAAGTAATGGAAAACACTTACCGTGATGTAAACATTGCGTTTGCCAATGAGCTTGCAAAATTAGCAGAGAAGCTAGACGTAAACATTTGGGAAGCCATTAAATTTGCGAACTATCACCCACGTGTAAATGTTCACTTCCCAGGTCCTGGTGTAGGTGGTCACTGTATCGCGGTTGACCCTTGGTTCCTAGTTGAGCTAGGTGGCGAGACAGCACAACTTATTCACTTATCTCGTAATACAAATGATAGTATGCCAAGCTTCACAGCACAAAAAACACAAGCAATTTTAAATCAAAACAAAATTGCTGGTGGCAAAGTAGCTGTTCTTGGACTAGCCTTCAAAGGTAACGTAGATGACATGCGCGAAAGTCCATCTACAATCGTTATTGACGAGTTACAAAATCTTGGATTAGAAGTTATTTCATACGATCCACACATTAAAGAAAACAAACATGCTACACAAACACAAAGCTTAGAAGAAGCAACAAAAGATGCAGATATCATTGTTGTTTTAACGGACCATAATGAATTCAAAGCATTAAACGCTGCAGAAATTACAGCAAAATCAAAAATTGTCTTCGATACGAAAAACTGCTTAAAACGCGATAATTGGGAAGAAGCAGGCTTCCAGTTCCACCTTTTAGGAGATGCGAAAAACCGATGAAAGAAACAGTACTTGGCATCAATGTCAATACGGAAGGCTACGATGAATTAATGGAGATGGCATTCGAGCGTATTGAAACAAAACAAAAGGCGCTCGTTGTTGCCATCAATCCAGAAAAAATTATCAAAGCAAAAGAAGACCCTGCTCTAAAGAAGCTGCTTAACGAAGCGGAATTTCAAATTCCAGATGGTATTGGGGTTATTCTTGCTTCCAAAATTCAAAAAGGGCAAATTCGTGAACGTGTTACAGGCGTCGATATGATGATGAAGCTTTGCGAGGAAGCGGCAAAACGTGGCAAGCCTATTTTCCTTTATGGAGGGAAACCAGGTGTAGCAGATGCAGCAAAAGCAAAGCTAGAATCATTATTTCCTTCTATTAAAATAGCCGGCACACAGGACGGCTATGAAAAGGACGAACAGAAGGTACTTGACCGCATTAATGAAGCACAACCTGATTTACTTTTTGTAGCAATGGGAAGTCCAAAACAAGAAAACTGGATTAATGCAAATCGCGATCAATTGCATCCAACCATTTATCAAGGCGTGGGTGGATCATTTGATGTGCTTGCAGGTACAGTTAAACGTGCACCGGAGATTTTCCAAAAATTTGGCCTTGAATGGTTTTATCGTTTAATGAAAGAACCGAAGCGTATCAAGCGTCAAATAGCACTTCCATTATTTTTATTGGAAGTGGCAAGGCAGAAACGGCAATAATTTTTAAAAATGGTATTGTTGTTTTATATTGAAAGTGTTAGACTGTATGTGTATAGGAATTTCCTCTATGAAATAAATAGAATTCCCTGCAAGGAAACAACGGTTGGTAGCCCAAGCGAAAAAAGCTCAAGCATTTATATGCTTGAGCTTTTTTCGTGTATAAAAATATTATTCTACGCTTAGAGAGTCTAAAAACATAGATTGCATTGTCTAAAGATCCCTCAATAATTCACCGGAACACCTTCAAATATTAAGCCACTATAATTTCCATAGAAGCAAAAAAGATTACCAATTTTAATACCACTAAAAATAGATATAAAACCTATAATTGGATATGATTGTAAAAACATTGAACATTTAAGGTTCACATACCATATTCTTGTTGGAAAAGATGTGTAATATCACTTGAAAAATCAGCGTAAATAGATAACAATGGTAAAAGAGAGTTGCATGTCCATGTTTTTCCGGAAATGAATTAGAAACTTTCCCAAAATATGATTGACAACTTTTAGGGATACAACTATACTTTTATGTGTAGTTGTTTATTTACTGCATTTCTATGTATTTGTAGTAGAGACATAATTTATGAACTTAGAGGAGGAAATTTTTCTATGGCTAACCAACCAAAGAAATACAAAAAATTCGTAGCAACAGCTGCTACAGCTACATTAGTAGCATCTGCTATCGTACCAGTGGCATCTGCAGCAGGATTCACAGATGTAAAGGGCAATTCTCACGAAGAAGCTATCAACGCTCTTGCTGATGCAGGTATCATCAATGGATACGCTGACGGCACATTCAAACCAAACCAAACTATCAACCGTGGTCAAGTAGTTAAATTATTAGGCCGTTGGTTAGAATCTGAAGGTTATGAAGCTCCAGCTGACTGGGATACAAAACAACGCTTCAACGATCTTCCATTAACAGCTGAAAAAGAATTAGTAAAATATGCTGCACTTGCTAAAGATGCAGGCGTATTCGCTGGTTCAAACGGCAACTTAAACTACACTCAAACTATGCAACGTCAACAAATGGCAGTTGTTTTAGTGCGTGCTATCAACGAAATCTATGACCTAGATCTAGTAAAAGAGTACAAAGCTGAAAAATTCAAGAGCGAAATCTCTGACTTAGACAAAGCTTTCTCTGCTGAACAACGTGAAGCTATCACTGCTTTAGAATATGCTGAACTTACAAATGCTGCTACTCTACCAGGTAAAGCATTCAACCCAGCTAACTCTATCACTCGCGGTCAATTCGCTTCATTCTTATACCGTACAATCAACATTGATGCTACTACTCCAGTAGACGCTTCTGTTAAAGCTATCAACAACACAACTGTTGAAGTAACATTTGACGAAGAACAAGATAACGTAGATGGTCTTAAGTTCGAAATCAAAGATTTAAAAGTTGTAAACGCAGCTGTTAAACAAACAAACAAAAAAGTTGTTGTTTTAACTACTGAAGCTCAAACAGCTGACAAAGAGTACACTGTATCTCTTAACGCTGAAGAAATCGGTAAATTCAAAGGTATCGGTGCTGTAGTTCCAACTGCAGTTAATGTAACTACAACTTCTGTACAAGGTGTTGTTGGTCAACAAGTAACACTTAAAGCTGAAGTTAAAGTTGCAGAAGGTCAAGCTAAAGCTGGTATCCCAGTAACATTTAACGTTGACCCATACGATGCACTGAACTCTGAACAAAAAAGTTCACTAAACAAATCACAAGTTGTTGAAGTGAAAACTGATGATAACGGTGTTGCTACTTACACTTATACTCAATACAATGCTGGTCAAGACCAAGTTGTAGCATATGCAACTGGTAACCCTGCTAACCGTAGCTTTGCGAAAGTTTACTGGGGAGTTAAACCAATCCTAACTCTTACTTCTAAAGAAGGTACTACTTTAGAAAACGGTAAAGCTAAAACTTATACAGCAACTTACGTGGATCCAGTAACTGGTACTCCAATGAAAAACCAAGAATTAAAAGTTACATTCAAAGAAAACATCGATGAGTCTGTAACTAACGATACTAATGCAGTAGCTACAGATGCTGCTACAGGTGCTACAGTAAAACCATTTGAATCAAAAACTGACCAACGCGTTTTATTAGTTAAAACAAATGATAAAGGTGAAGCTACATTCACAGTAACTGGTTCAAACACTGCTGTAACTCCTATCGTATATAAAGACAGCGATAGATTAAATACTTCAGGTTGGGATCGTTTAGATGCTCGTGACTTACAAGCAGTAGCTGAAGAAACTAAATTTGTTGGTGGAGCTTACACATTCAAATTCAACAAAGAACAACAATTTGAAGCAGTAGTTGGTAAACCATTCACTTATGAATTAGAAGTATTAAAAGCTGACGGTAAACCATATGCTGGCGGTACAGTAACAGTTGCTTTAAACGAATTAATCGATGGTAGCATCACAACTAATACTGAAGCATACATCGTTAACAACGATAAAGTTAAACCTATCGCTGGTAAAGCTGGAGTATTCACTCTAGAACTTGACAAAGATGGTAAAGCTAAATTTGATGTTCGTGCTGACAAAACTGAAGTAAGTGCAACTCCAGTAGTATGGGTTGACATTAACTCAGCTTCTAACATTCAAGGTACACTTGAAAAAGAAGAATCATTCAAACTTGCTGGATCAGTTGTATTCCGTAATGAGGTTATCGCTGGTGCAGAACTAGAAGATACTTCTGATGTAACTGGTATTTTCGGAGTAACTGGTACTGGTTTACAACAACCAAACTACGAAATTACATTATTAGACCAAGCTGGTAAAGAATATAGTAAAAATGATTTTGCTATTGACCGTGTAACTTATACAATCTCTAACACTGGTAACAGTGCAGTAGATTTAACACTAGCTCCAACAAACTTCACAGTTGATAACATTTCTAACCACACTGGTTCTAATAACCAAGTACGCATTGCTGCTGGTCAATCTGTAACAGTAACTGGTAAAGCGAATGTAGGAGTAAATCCTAAAAAGATTGCTTTACAACTACAAAATGCAACTGCTGGTAAACTAAATGTTGTAGGAAGCGTTACAACTGTTAAAAATGTAAATGGCCAATGGTCAACAAATAATAGCTACTACTCAGCTGGTACAGCAACTTCTGAATGGGTAGAAGCAACTCCAGCAGCAACTGAAGTAACAGGTGTTGTTAAAGGTTACCAAACTGTTGATGGAGCAGCAGATTGGGGTCATGCATTAGTATTAGTAGATGGCACTTCTAAGTACCAAATCGTGAGATACGACCAAAATAACACTTACTTCACTGGTACACAAACAGACTTCAACCGCCTAACTGCAACTAATGTAGCAGGCTTTGAAACTGCAATTTCTTTAGAAGATCGTATCAGCTTAAAGAATACTGAACTTCGTTTAATTAACGTTGACAGCTCTTCTAAATCAAAACAAGTAGCAGGTAATAATGATTCAACTGGTGGAACTGGTACAGGTGTTGTAAATCAAACAGTAGTTAACAATGTAAATGCTTCTGCAAACCAAAATGCAGTGAAAAATGCATTACAAGGTATTGTAGGATTCTCTAACTTATTAACAGTAGATCAAGATGAAATTGCACGTGTTGTATTTGGTACTTTAACTTCACAACAAACTATTGCATCTTTAACAAATACTCTGGGTACATCAGTAACTGTAGCTAGCGAACGTGCAGACTCTGCTAAAGCATTAAAAGCAGCAATCGATGCAGCACAAGCTAAACATGACTCAGCAGTTGAAGGTTCTGCACTAGGTCAATATGCTCCAGGTTCTAAAAATACATTACAAGGTGTTATCACAACAGCTAAAGCTCAATATGATGCAGCAATAACTACACACACAACTCCAACTAAAGCAACTCTTGATACTCAAAAAGGACTTGTGAATTCTGCAGTAACAACATTTGAAGCTGGTAAAGTAACTACTGGAGATGTTCAAACAGCAGCACTTAACGCAGTAAAAGCAAAATTAGTAGATGTTTATAATGCTGGAACACCATTAGCAACAGGAGATGCAAAATTTGCAGCGGCTACAGCAGCTTTAGATGCTAACAAAGCAGCTTTACTATTAGATTTAACTGCATATAACCTATTACCTGCTACAGAAAAAGAAGCAGTATTAAATAGCTTAGCTACACAAAACGGAGCTGCTCCGGGTGTACTTACAGCGGCTACATTAAAATCAGCGTTGGGAACTGCATTAGTAGCAGTTAAAGATACTGTTGACCCAACAGTAGCTTCAGCTAAATTTGATGCTTCTAAAAATGAGTTAACAGTAACATTCAGTGAGTCAGTAGTATTAAGTGGAACAGACACTGGTACAATCGACTTTACAACAGCTGGTTCTGCTGGTTCGGTAGCGGTTAGTGCTGTTGCAGCTGGTTCAACTGACAAAGAATTAGTATTTACTTTAACTTCACCTGCAGCACAACAATTTGCAGTAGGCTCAGTAATTAATACAATTACTTTATCTTCAGCAACAATTAAAGATACTGCAATTCCAACAGCTCATGGAGCAGTTCTTACTGGTTTAACTATTACAGTTAAATAATATAGTTTTATACTTTGATAGATTTTTACTAGAGTATATTTAAAAGTCCTTGTATGAGAGAAATCTTGTACAAGGGCTTTTATTAGTATAATTTACAATATCTGTTGGATTGCTCTTTCTAACATAATCATACATAAAAAGCAAATTCACAAAATATACATTTAAATTTGCCGAGAGCCAGTAATAGTAAGGTAGGCGAACAGTGCTACATGAATCTTATCACGAATATTCCTAATTTGAAGATTAGGGGTTATCAAAATAAAGGTGCTTGGCGATAGAATTACCCTATAATAGGGACTAATATATTTTAATAAAAGGTAAAACAATACTAACCGTAATAACACACACTTCAAACAGTTAATATATTATTGATATAGAAATTTATGAGTCTTTATTCCTTCTACAGGAGTAAAGGCTTTTTACATTTGAAGGAGGGATTCATATGGAAGAAAAACATCATTTACCTATAAAGCTTATAGACATTGTACAGGTGAAGTTAGTTCGTGAGAAAACAATACCTTACAAAGAAAAAGACGTATTCGTTCACCTCATGATGCCTACAAAATATTTCAAGGGATAGTCGGGGATAGTGACAGAGAAGTGTTCGCTATCGCTTGTCTAAGCACTTGTAGCGATATCAACTGTTTTCAAATGGTACACATCGGTTCCATCAATATCAGCATTGTCCAACCTAGCGACGTCATGAAAGCAGCAATTCTCTCTAACAGTGCAAGTATCCTAGCTATTCATAATCATCCATCCGATGACAATGCACCTTCACCTGAAGATATTGCTGTAACAGAAAGACTTGTAGAAGCAGGTAAAATCATCGGCATCGATGTAGTGGATCATTTGATTTGCACATCAATAGGTTTTCGTTCACTAAAAGAATCGGGATACATGTAAATAAAAGGAGGTTAAGATGATGGAAGCATTACAACGCTTTATAGAAGGCATGAATAAGTTAATAGGAAAATCAATCTCAATAGACGAATTAGGTTATGAATCACTATTATTTGAGAAAGAGGAAATCGATGAAACACTTTTTCCCAAGCGATACTAGCACCATTGCTAGAACCTATTGTAACATCTTCAGTAGATTATACAGATGCAGAAGGTAATTACTATTTGTATTTTCTGTGTCCCGAAAAGAGAACAGATTACCACCGTATGAAGTTTGGTTATTAACTTGCTTAATCGAATATAAGATGTAAAACTTCGCAGTATCATCCGTCAATACATTGCGTATTTAGAAAAATTGGTATTAGGGGATTAGTTGGTTTTTAGGTGAACTCACGACATTTCTAATGAAAAACTGACGACATTAGTAAATGCCCATTGCATAGAAAAAGAGAAGTGCATGCGACACATAGCATGTGCTATTTTTGTGTGCCTAAAAACTGACGACATTATTATATAACTGTCGTGAGTGAACTCGGTGCAAGCTAACTTGAAAGGAGGGCAAATGTATGTGGGGTGAATAACTAAAAGTAGTACTAGTTGCAGTTGTAGCAGCTGTTGTTGATTATGTAATTGAAAAATCAGAACGTCAATTTAATTTTTCATGGTAATCAACTGTCTAAACTTGCAGGGAGTAGGTGAGGAATCAATCGATTTCTTCCCCTACTTTTTTTAATTTTCATTAGTAGATAAGGACATTGTTGTTAATGAGTGATTCATTGTAAGCGAATTGATGTAAGTGGGTATTTTAACGACAACTGAGATGGCTTTACGTTATTACCTTTGTGAATGTTGTATTAGCCATTATTTTTTGCGTTATGGGTGTATTTCACAGAATAGGTATGATAGACTAAAGAACTTGTTATAGTATGAGCATACATAAAACCACATCAAACAAAACCTCAACCATAATATTGAATAGTATGATTCAAGCCTTTCATTCCATTGTGGAGTGAAAGGCTTTTTCTGATTTGTATTAATCCTATTTTTAGTTAACTAGGTTTCTCTATCTTTACTATTTAATTCATGGATATACCAGTTGAGACGAGGCTCTTCAATTTTCATGGTGTTAATATTGGTAGGAAGATCCTTTAAGTATCTATACATATCTGTAATAGAAACCTGTGGATTAAACCATAAGTAATAAGATACCTCCTCTTCCTTTTGAAAATAAGGTAACTGTTGTGATAGTGAATAGTTAATACTACACGTTCCTAACCAATCCTCAAAATACTGAACTTTTTGTTGGTCCTTGTTTAGTAAGTTAAGTGTTATAGCACAACTATTCAATTCAAGGGAAAAGAAATGTTTGTGTTCATCTTGAGTAATATACCCTTTAATAATATGAGAATCATCTTCAAATGTCTCACTACTTTTCGTTTCTTCAACCCAATTTCTTGTAACAGCAATGACGTGCTTCTTTACTTCATCTAATTCGTAAGGCGTTAATCGATTAAACAAGTCATCTTGTAGCTCCTTTAACCAATCAGCGACCTTTTGTTTTACGTAATCCTCACCGCAGGATAAAAGAGCATCTACTAAAAGTCGAATATAATCAGGGGAATGATTAGTTATTGGTTTGTGTTCTACTTTTTGAAAACTATCTGAGATTTGGTTATCACGTAAGTTTAGTAGTGTTTTCGGTTTCAATTTGAAAAATTTCTCTACTTTAAGCAAGAATTTGTCAGCACCGCCTCTTCGACCTTGTTCAATTAAAGCTATATAAGTGGAAGTCACACCTAATTTCAGAGAGAGGTTGGTTTGTGTAAGGTTATGCTCTTTACGTAACTCTTTGATTTTACTCCCCATCTATAAGTAGTGGACTGCCCATTATTTTTCTTTTTCTTACTAAACTATTTGTTTGAATTGTTTAGTATTACTTTATTCGGTATATTTATTTTCGGTAATAGAATAGTGGTAAATTTCAATATCTGAATCAATGAAACCTCTTCGTTTCGCTCCATGCAGTGTGTGATACATATTCTCTCTACCAACAGGGTTGTCCGTATGAAGATATATTTTGTTTGCCCGTAACCCTTTTTCACAAATATATTTTACTAAGTCATAACCTGTTGGCAATAGATTACCTTGTAGATCTTCTCCTAAATCATGGTCAAGAGAAAGTATATCTACTTCGTGAGTTTCAAGTAAGTGAATGGCTTCTTGAAACGTTCTTGCCACGACAAAACCAATCGGACAATCTCTTAAATCATCCACATATACATTAATCATAATAGTAATTCCTTTCTCCACGATATGTTTCAAATACGTAGTGAAATATAATTTTTAAAAATTAGTTTCCACTACTTGTTACGAATAGCCAAAGATATTAATGCTCTGTCTAAAGACCTCACACGCCTCCAGCTGTGGGCTACGTTCCCAAAGTAGGTAACGAACGTACGTACGTTCTTGTTTATGGTATACATACTATACGATATTTTAAACAGATATTTTCAACATCTAATTAACGAATATAATATGCATAGGAAAAGAGGATATATGCTCATGTATTGAACATAATATCCTCTTATTAGTTTAGTCTATATAAATTTGTAATAAAGTTTGATTAATATCTTCCCTTCTCTGTAAATTTCTTAAAGGTTAGATGATTCTTTATTGGATATTTATGTTAATGTCACTATAAAGATTGTGATGAAATGTACTTAAACTAACGGTGCAGGTTAGTGGAAGAAGCGTTAAATAAAGGGGGGAGATTTATGAATGATTACAACTATAAAAAATTTCTTGACGATTTAAGTACAGGTAGAGAGATTCATTTCATTTATAAGAAGGAAAGCTACTATATAGGTCGTGGAACAGGTCAGTTTATGTTTTGGAAGTTCTATGATTCAGCAAGTGAAATTATTGGAGAGGATGCTGAAGATTTACTTCAAAAAGTAAATCTTGATGGGAAACTAATCAAAGAAATATGGAACTTGATTAATATTGATATTATTTTCTGAAATAAAGGAAGTTGTTTAGCTAACGGTGCAGGATAGTGGAAGAAGGGATATTATAAAAATGTGTAAAAATAAACAAATATAAATAATTCTAAACAGGGGGTATTATGAAGGATATTAGTTTATGTGTTAAAGAGTTTGATGTCCATTATTACGAATTAGGA
>NZ_JBNNTW010000012.1:0-5677 GCF_050279145.1 Lysinibacillus sp. NPDC094177
AGCTACGTGGCGATTGCAAAAAAGAGCAGTCGCTTATTTACTAATGGGGCAATAGCAGAGGATCAAGGCTTTCATATCGACGAACTTTTCTTATGCTGCTAACGAGGTGCATTAGTTCAATAAGAATTAAACAACTTTATTATCGCTTTACATCAGAAAAATACGGATTTACAACGTTACGCACTTTATGTTACCAAACGACGCTTTGGGAAATTTAGCTGCTTTATTTACCAAACTTCACTTTAACCCGATGCCATCCTCAGTTATAGTTAAAGAGATAGATAAAATTGATTACAGGGTGTGTCTTATGAATAATAAAAAGTTAGGTTATCTGTTAGTTTTATTAGCACTTATAATTTCTATTGTTTTTTTTAGTAGCAAAAATTTTTTAATTCCTAATGGGTATGAATTAGCTGTTGACGGTTATGTCATATCTAGAACATTATTATTAATTTTTATACTGTACCTTATTTCTAAATTAGGATTTTCATTTCTTAAATAAGATCAATTTTATACAAATGAATACTAAATAACGTTCCCAAATGAAAGTTAGGGAATACCCCCCATTCAATTGAATAGGGGGCTTTGGGTGCTTTTTGTAATTCAATTAACATAATGGTTTACATTTGTTTTATAATGTAAAAATAAGTAAAATGAATAGGGAGTATAAAACGTTAAAAACAACGGGAGATGTTAATTGTGCATTCAACATACGTTCTTTACAATATTGTTCCCTTAGCATTCTTTATGTTGCTAGTATATATTTTTATTGATGTATTACTTGATTATTTTAGAAAAGTAGAAAAAAGTGCTAAGAAACGAGTTGTGTTATATAGCTCTATTTTTTACGTAATAAGCTTAGTTCAAATTAAATTTGGTGGATTCACGCTCCCTCAAAATCCAGCAGACAAAAGTAGCAGCTTTATTTCAACGAATGACTGGTTTGGAATATTTGATACGATGCACTTTAATATTTCTATTTGGAGTTATTCAGCTTTATTTTATAATGTTATTTTATTTGTACCGTTTGGGATTTTCTTATTACTCCTTTTCAATTTAAAAAGTAACAAAAAAGCGATTTCTATTGTTATTTTAAGTTGTTCGGGAATCTACTTTGCTGGTCTTTTATTTGAAGGGACTGGTGTAGTTATGAGAAACAATGGTAATACGGATATTATCTATTTGTTATTTAATGTTTTGGGTGGAGTCTTAGGAATATTTTTAGTAAAGTACGCAGTAAATTTAATTCACTCATATAAATTAAACAACCAAACAAAAATTGTCGAATAAAATATACATATATATACCTAAAAACGTTCCCAAATCAAAGTTTTGGGACGAAATAAAACACTTAAAACGTTGTCATACCAATGTATTAAGTGTTTTTCTGTATTTCATTCATATCCACCTTTTTATGCACTATCGTTTGAACTTAGATACAACAAAGCTTTCAATGCTGTTCAAAAGAACTTGCACTGAATCATATTTTGAATAAAAACTTGAATATACAGCGGATTCCTTAACGTTATAAATCAACCTTTTCTTTTAACATAGCCTTTTTCTTTATTCAACTAACGGAGTGCTTATAGAAAACTAGATATCAAGTATCGCCATTGCATTCATCGACAAATTATGACAGAGTTAAAGGAGATATAAAGATACTAGGAGAATGTTAAGTGATTAAAGAGTGGGATTTACTACGTGTGGTAGCGTGTTTGTCTATTTTATTATTGCACACTTCTTCGTGGATTATTATGGAGGTTGGGGCAATACCGGAGCAGACGTTTTATTTGTTTTTAAGGATTGCGCTGTGTTATGCGACGCCGACGTTTATTTTGTTGTCTATGTTAATTTTGGCGAATCGTTATCAGGATAAATTACCGAGTAACTTTTGGTCGAATAGAATTCAATATATTTTTCTACCTTATTTAATATGGGCATTGCTTGATTCAGTACTTGTGGAGTTAATTTTCCGCAAGGGCTTATTATGGGAAAAGTTTGTGAGCAATATCGTTTATAGTGAGTTTGTAGGTTGGTTTGTTGTGGTCATTATGCAGTTATATATAGTTTTTGTGTTGATGAAACGTTTTAAGTGGTCTATGGTTTGGTTTTTACCGTTATGTGTGCTGATTTCATTTATTCATCATTCAGTGATTGCATTGCCATATCCATTTTTTGAAGAGAATGCAATAATGTTTCGTTTACTCTTTACGGGCTGGCTTGGTTATTTTGCCATAGCTTATGTGATGGGTGTGTATTATACGCAGATTGCTGCGCTTGCGAAAAAGTATCGTTACGCGACGATTGTGTTGTTTGTGTTATCAGCTGTCTTTTTATACATACGTATGCTACTCGGTTATACAGAGACACATTCGAGACGACTTGATTTAATACCATTTGTAATAAGTATTACTTTGTTGGTAATTGCCTGGGACAGTCGATACCTAATACGAAAACGGTCCAAGTGCTTAGTCGATATTCGTTTATGATCTATCTCATTCATTGGGAGGTTCTGCGTCTATCAACAGGCTGGTTTGTGGAGCATTTTAATAGTACGCTAGTCAGAGTGCCATTGCTAATGCTGTGGACGATAGTCATTTGTATTACGGTGACCAAGTTGATTTCTATGCTTCCATATAGTCAGCGGGTAGTTGGGAAAATAAAAAAGCGTGCCACATAGGAAAAGCAGTGATTTCTTTAATTAGAGAAATCACTGCTTTTTTTGTATTGCCAGTAGCCTAGTGGATTGCACCGCTGGAAGTCAATATATGAACCATCTCTACTCCGGCATTAATTTTAAATTGCGGTCATTGTAAGCAAGCACGACGTAGTCTGGGTGCATGCTTTGTAAATAAGGAATTATATCTTTTTTCAAGTAACGTAAGTCTAAAATCGTCAGCTCTTTAAAGTGACTTGCAACATGAAATTGAATAGTGTTAAAGTATGAATCTTTGATTACGACGATATGTTTATCGCTGTCATAGTGTTTGTTTACAATTGTGAGCTCTGCAAAGTCTCGGCTATAGGCATCTGCATAGTTTACTACTGCATCAGGACTCATTTTTTTTGCACGGCCGTATACTGCGTCGTATGGAGCCGTGACGCCATCCTCAATTGTACCGTCGTAAATTGTAAATTGCGTTGCGAATGAGGCAGGCTCATTGTAGCAAATTTGATCGTGGTTATCGACGGTCATGTACAAAATTTTATTCCAAGAGCCAGCAAACTTATTTGTTAAGCAATAAGTATTGGCTTCCTCGTATGGAATCGGCTTAATCGATTCACCAAGTCGTTCGCTCATTGTTTTCATTAGTGCCTGATAGCCTGAGTATGCACCGCGTATTGTCCAGTGATGATCGGTTTTGAAGAAGTTACGATCAGCAGAAAAGTCGTTCTTCATTTCATCATAGAGACGAACATTGTCTACGCCCGCAGCGGTCACAAGCTCATGGAGGCGTGCATTATTGGCAATTCCAGCGTCATCGGGCATATAGCTTGGACTTGGTTCACGTGAGTAAGTCGCTTTTGCTGGTAGCGAGTAAAACGTAAACGGGATATTTTTTTCAGCTAGTCCTTCGCTTAGCTTTTGTAAATCAGTGGCGAAGGAAGCAAGCTCTTCATCAGATTTTGCTTCAGCGGGCTTGGAAATAATCCAGCCGCTTTTATCATCAACTGCGTATTTATCGTTTAAATAGGTTTTCCCCATTGCACGTTGGAAGTAAACATAGTTGCGCATCCAAGTATCACGTGCAGGAAATTGATCGGAAATATATGTTTCTACCTGTTTCGACCATGCCCCAGAAAAGATCTCCTGTAGGCTCGGTGAAATGTTTGCAGATTCTAACGGCCGGTTCTCCATTTCAGATTGTGGACGATCCACCGTTAATATATGCACGACGAAGCCACCGAAAATGATGCAAAAAAAGGTTATTGGTAATAGATACATTTGTATTTTTCGCATATTGTCCCACCTAGAATCTAAAGTAAATGAATGGATTATGTGTTGCGTTCACTAAAAACATCGTGATAAAGAGCAACAATGCCCCATAGTAAATTGTTTGTACAAGGCGTAGACTCCAATCAAATGACAGGGAAGTCGTCGCTTTTTGCTCGCTCCATGTTTGATAAAGTCTATAAATTGGCATAGCGAATATGATTGCTACAACAAAATACAAGGCATAGTCCTTCGCAAGCAAAATCGTTTCGTAATTATACAGCGCCGCATCGGATAGCCCAAACATTGTTTTGATAAAACTAAAGGCATATGTAAAGTCATTCGCTCTAAAGAATACCCAACCGATCATAACGATAACAAGAATATAAATATGGCGTAAGAAACGAGGTATACGTTCTAACCATTTTAAAAGCACCCATTTTTCAAGGCATATTAATATTCCGTAATAAAAACCCCATGCCATAAATGTCCAGCTTGCTCCGTGCCAAAAGCCCGTTAACGTCCAAACAATTAATAAATTTCGATATAGTTTCCATTCGTGGTTAACACGACTACCTCCAAGTGGGAAGTAGACATAATCTCTAAACCAGCTGCTGAGTGAAATATGCCAGCGACGCCAGAAGTCTGTTACGGACTGTGCAATGTATGGATAGTTAAAGTTCTCTTCAAAATGGAAGCCGAAAATTCGTGCTAAACCTATAGCCATATCACTATAACCAGAGAAGTCAAAATAGATTTGTAACGCGTAAGATAAGATCCCAATCCAAGCAGTACCTGTTGTTAAATCTCCACCTGATAAACTGAACACCTGGTCTGCGACTTCACCCATCGGATTTGCAATAAGTACTTTTTTAGCTAACCCCTGTACAAAGCGACGTGTACCGATCATCCAATCCTCTGCTGTAGAGAATCGCTTTTTAATTTGTTCGGCTACCGTTTGATAACGAACAATCGGTCCAGCCACAAGCTGAGGAAACAATGTAATGAAAAGTGATAAATCTAAAAAATTGCGCTGTGCCTTTACGTCCTTTCGATAAACATCGATCACATAGCTAAGTGCTTGGAACGTATAGAATGAAATACCGATCGGAAGAGGTACAGCCTCCCATTCAATTGGCTTATCCAAATAGTTGTTAATAATGTCCACAAAAAAGCCGGCATATTTGTAATAGCCTAGGATGGCCAAATTACTCGCAATAACAAGCCAAAGTAACGCTTTTCGGTTAGACTGCGAAACTGTATTTTCAATGACAATCCCCAAAATATAGTTAAGCAAAATGGAAATCATCATTAATAGTACATACTTCGGTTCACCCCATGCATAAAAGAACAGGCTGGCCAAAAGTAGAATAGTGTTGCGTAACATCTTCGGAGAGATGAAGTACACAATAAGCACTAATGGTAAAAAGACATATAAAAATATAAGGCTACTAAAAACCATACCTTCAAATCCTCATCTCTAATAATTGTTTGCTGATAGTATCGTGAAGATCACTGGTAACTGCGGAGATCTCGCTGATAACAACATGGAAATCGCTGATAACATCGCGAAAACCGCTGATAAAGTGTAAAGAATCGCTGATAACATCGCGAAAATCGCTGATAAAGTGTAAAGAATCGCTGATAAATCGCGAAAATCGCTGATAAAGTGCAAAGAATCGCTGATAACATCGCGAAAATCGCTGATAAAGTGTAAAGAATCGCTGATAACATCGCGAAAAC
>NZ_JBNNTW010000012.1:5775-5966 GCF_050279145.1 Lysinibacillus sp. NPDC094177
ACCGCTGATAAAGTGTAAAGAATCGCTGATAACATCGCGAAAACCGCTGATAAAGTGTAAAGAATCGCTGATAACATCGCGAAAACCGCTGATAAAGTGTAAAGAATCGCTGATAACATCGCGAAAACCGCTGATAAAATGCTAAGAATCGCTGATAACATCGCGAAAATCGCTGATAAAAAGCAAAGAAT
>NZ_JBNNTW010000012.1:6059-36567 GCF_050279145.1 Lysinibacillus sp. NPDC094177
TAAGTATCGCTGATAACATCGCGAAAACCGCTGATAAAGTGCAAAGAATCGCTGATAACATCGCGAAAACCGCTGATAAAGTGCAAAGAATCGCTGATAACATCGCGAAAACCGCTGATAAAGTGCAAAGAATCGCTGATAAATCGCGAAAATCGCTGATAAAAAGCCAAAAATCGCTGTTAATATCGAAAAAACTAATTGATGATATATAAAAAATTACCAACAAAAGCATAGCAATCGTCGCTGATTAAAAATTGTAAGTCAGCTCCAGAACGGTAATTTTAATGACAATTGCCTAAGAAATCGCCAAAATAACTGATAATCTGCAAAACTTCTAGAAAATTCTAATATAATCAAGGAAATACAAGAATAAATTACCTACCTTATTGTAACGTAAATTCACGAATTGTTCACTAATGGTTTTTTATCAATTTTTGGTTAAAAGTCGAATTTTGTCGAAAAGATGGATGGTAAAAATGACATGGGTAGTATGGTATATTTTCCTTATGGCAGTAAGGTTTGTATGTTAATTTTAAGGATGGAAGACATAATTAAAAATATATAAAATATGGTTAAAAACCCTTTAGGAATAAGGAGTTACCACATTTTTCATTCCAGATATTGCACTTTGAAATTTATTAACTAGTAATCTTATAATGAATTAGTAGTCATAGGATGGCTAATTTATCTAGGAGGTTCTTTCATATGAAACAAAAATATAGTAAATGGGTTGTCGGCGCAGCGTCAGCAGCTCTAGTAGCATCAGCAATCGTACCAGCAGCAAGCGCAGCAAGCTTTTCTGATATTGAAAAAAGTGACCATAAGGAGGCTATTTTAGCATTAGCAGACGCTAAAATCGTATCTGGTTACCCAGATGGTACATTCAAACCGAACGCTGTTGTTACTCGCGGTAATGTAACAAAATTCTTAGGGAAATGGTTAGTATCAGAAAACTACGAAGTTCCTGCAGACTATGATACAGTAGCTCGTTTCACTGATTTACCAACAACAACATCTGACAAAGAGTTATTAAAATATGCAGCACTTGTTAAAGATGCTGGCGTATTCAAAGGCTCAAATAACCAATTAATGTACACTAATAACATGAACCGTGAGCAAATGGCGGTTGTTTTAGTACGTGCTATCAAAACTGTTTACAACGTAGATTTAGTAGCAGATTATAAAGAATCTGACTTCAAAACTACAATCACTGATTTAGACAAAGCTACAGCTACAGAAAATCGTGAAGCAATCATCGCGTTAGAATATGCTGGTCTTACAAACGTAAAACAGTTCAATCCTAAAAACACATTAACACGCGGTCAATTTGCATCATTCTTAAACCGTACAATTACAAACATCGGTGAAGAAGCACCTTTAACTGTTAAAGAAGCTAAAGTTGTAGATGCAACTACATTAGAAGTAACACTTTCTGATGACACAAAACATACTGTAAAATTAGAAACTGCTCTTCCAGAAAACAAAGAAACTAAAGTAGACTTCGAAATTGAAGGTAAATCTTATTCAGCTGTAGTTACATATAAAGTAACTGAAGCTAAATTAGAATCAGTAAAAGCTATTAACGCTAAAACAATCGAAGTTAAATTCAATAAAGCTGTAGAAGATACTTCTAAAGCTGCAGTTGAATTATTACGCGGTACTTTCAAACAAAACGTAACTCTTGTTTGGGCGGCAGACAAAAAATCAGTTCAATTAGTAGGTGCTACAAACTTCCAAGCAGCTGACTACACTGTAAACGTATCTGGTTTAACTGAAAAAGTATTAACTAGCGATGTTAAAATTGAAGCTCAAAAAGTAACTTCAATTGAAATCTTAGACGAAGTAGCTGTAGTTGACAAAGCCGTTAAAACTGACGGTACTTTCGATGCTGGTACTACTGCAACTGTTGGTTATGTAGTTAAAGACCAATATGGTACAGATATTACAAAATCAACTTCTTTAAAAACAAATGATAATGCTAACACAACTGTAGTTGCTGATTCAGCTAAAGGTTTAGTTAGATTATCAGGTGCTGTTGTTGAAAACAAAAAAATCGGCGATTTAGTACCAGTAGTATTATTTGATTCTGCTACAGGTACATCAGTTTCAAAAACTGTAAAATTATCTGCTGAATCTACAGTTTCTTCTATTGAAGTAGCTGGTGTTTATAACGCTAAAGGTGAAGAAGTAGCTTTAAATGATGCTTCTAAAGCTTCTGATGCATATATCGTATTAAATCTTAAAGATCAATACGGCAAAGAAATTACTGACCCTGCTAAAGCAACTGGTTTAGTAATTACAAACACAAACACTACAAACTTAACAATCGCTAACACTGTTTCAAAAGTTAAAATTGGCGATAAAGATAAATTAGTAGTTGCATTATCATCTATCTTAAAAGCTGGTGATACTGATGTATTATTAATTTCAACAACTAACGGTCAATCAGCTAAATATACTGTTAAAGTTGCAGAAACTGCTACAACTAACGCTATCTCTGTTTCTCAACCAGAAATCGCTGTTGCTGGGGAATCTACATTAATCCCATTAACAGTTACTGATAAAGAAGGCAATGTAATCACTAACAAAAAAGTGTTAGCTGATGCTAACAAAGGTATTAAAGTTAATGGTACTACAGTTGCTGAATCAGCTCTTGAAGTAAAAGATGGTCAAGTATACTACAAAACAACATTTGGAGCGGCTGGAACACAAGCATTAGTATTCCAAACTTCAACTTATAAAGTTGCTACTATTACTGTAGATGTTAAAGCAACAGCAAAACCAACTGTTGTTCGTGGACTTAAAAAACCTTTAGTAATTTCAACTTTTAAATCTCCAGTTACAATCACAGCAAAAGATCACTTAATCATCGAAGACCAATACGGTCGTGAAATGAAAAACTCTGATGCAGCTGTAACAGTAACATTAGTTGGAACTTCAGATGTAGTATCAGTAAATGCAGCAAATGAAGTAACTGCTCATAAAAACGGTACTGCAACATTAAATGTGGCACTTAAAACTCCAAATGGCACAATTGATTCTGCTGTAGAAGTAAAAGTACAAGTAACTGATGGTACAGAATACAACGGTTATGAAATTGCTGAAATTGGTAAAACAAAAGTAGGAACAGATAAAGATATTACAGTTAACGGCTTACTAAACGGTGGTAAAGTAGCACTTGTTGACAGCGAATATACTGCGACAGTAACTGGCGGTAAATTAACTGCACCACAAGTGGTATCAGCAGGTAAAGTAAATATTGCTGACACAGCTTTAAACACTGATACAACAGCAGCAGCTAACAAAATTGACACAGAATTCACATTAAAAGTAACAATTAATGCAACTGGTCAAGTTTTAGAACAAAAATTCGTTGTTTCAGCTGACGCTGAAAAAACGCAAGATTTCTTCTTTACAGCATCAGAAGCAAAAGGTGATTACAACCTAGCTAAAGCTATTACAGAAGCTACATTAGTATCTGGTCAAACTGTAGCAAGCTTAAAATCTACAGGTGATGCACCAGCAGTAGTAAACGTTGCAACTGTTGACCAATACGGTAACAAAGCAATCACAGCACTTGCTGCAGATACAGTTACAATCGTACCTGAAAAAACAACAGATTTAACAATTACTGGTAATGGTACAGCGAATGCAACAGCAACATTAAAAACTGGTGTTACAGAAGCTAAAGCAACTTTAACAGTTAAAATCGGTAACGCAACAAAAGAATTAAAAGTAACAATTGTAGCTGCTCCTTAATTAAAAGGATTATGCTATAAACTAGTGAACTAGTAACTTAGCCTTGTGATTAGATGAAACTTTTTGTTTCATTATGGTCACAAGGCTTTTTGTTATAGCCCTAACATTTAATACAGATGTTGGGGCTATTTCTATTTGTAGTAAAACATGGAGAAAAGGTCAACAACACATTCTAAAATATATAACAATAGTAGATTATGAAATATTTAGATTTCCTTAAACGTATAATAATAGTATGATAGACAAAATATGTTAAGGGGTTGAGTTGGTGATGAATAAGCATACTTTATTTCAGGGAGCATTAGTTGCTGCTCTAGCGACGAGTGCTATTGTAGTAGTACCAACTGCGCATGCAACAGATAAATTTTCTGATGTTGATTACACGAAGGAATACGGTGCTGCGGTAAAGAATTTAGCTGAACGTGAAATTATTAAAGGTTATGCAGATGGTACGTTTAAACCATTCGTTAATGTGACGCGTGGACAGGCGTCTAAGATTTTAGCAGGTCTTCTAGGGCTGGATACTAAAAATGTAATGGACCCACGATTTACTGATGTAAAGCCGAGCGATGAATATTATGGGGCAATCGCAGCCTTAGAAAATGAAGGAATTATTTCAGGATTTGCTGATGGTAGTTTCGGTGTCAATCAAGCTATTACACGTGAACAATTAGCGCGAATGCTAACAACTGCATATCAGTTAGAAATTGCTGAAGTCGATCAAGCATTACCATTTACGGATATTGTAAAGTATTCGGATGCTTATTATGCAGTTGCTCCATTGTTTGAAAATAATATAACAAAGGGGATTACACCAACTACTTTTGGTTTAAAAGAGACTGTCAACCGTTCGCAGTTTGCATTATTTATTCATCGTATCGAAGCTATGCAGGCTAAACGAGTGATCCAAACATTTACTGCGAGTGAGCTTAATTCAAATAGTATTGATGCTTACTCTACAGACAATCTAGCGCCAGATAGAGAGCATGAATTCTTCCGCATTTTTCGAACAAATAATGATGTGAAGGTTGAGGCGTTAAGAGAGGGATCGGGCTATTTTATGCTTATTGGTTACAATATCGATAATGAGGAAAATTATGAAATAGTCGAAATGCAAAAATATAAAATTGATGTAACAAAAGTAGATGGTAAATTACAAATTAGCTGTCAGCCAACAGATGAAGTGACACCAGGCTCAACGCTGTTTTTAGAGCAAGATTTAGGCTTTGATCCGAAAAATATTCAGCTAACTACAGCTGATGGTCATGCTGTTAGCGATAAAGTTTTCAGCTATAAGCCATTTAAATTTGATGGCTGGGAGGAAGAAACGATTCCTAAGGGTGGTAACTATTTGTTGTTGTTATCACAAACAGGTGACTATATTGCGACTCTATCTGATAATAAAGGGCATTCGATACGTATAGGTATCCGTGCAGAATCTGATGGCTATGAATTGTATACAACATCAGCGGTTGAAAAAAATAGTGCGTTCATTCCAAAAAGTGAAATAGGCTTTAATGTGAAGGATTTCAAAATAGAGCAATATACCGGAGCAATGCATGATCATAAAATAGTTGATGTCGAGCTTTCAGCAGATGGTGTAACTATAAAAAGAGTCGGAAAAGGTAATTCTATTTTTTCTGTCCGTCTGAATGGAGAGAATGGTGAAAAACTATATGTACACGGCACGGTCTATGAGGTAAGTGGTATAACAGCAATGAACTATGAACTAGCGTCACAAGAACAAATGGAGAATTCATCATTTAATTAAGAAAATAGATGGTGATCACTGGTAGAAATCGAAGAATCGCTGATAAAACCCGGTAAATCGCTGATAAATTTTGAAGAATCGCTGATAAAACCGGATAAATCGCTGATAAACATCGAAGAATCGCTGATAAAACAAAATAAATCGCTGATAAACATCAAAGAACCTCCCCGATACTCTGTAAAATTAAAGATAAGTGAATGTGTTATTAATCAGTAATATCAGGATGTTATCTTTAATGTCACACATTATATTAAATACTTAGAGGCTGGGACAAAAAGAAAAATGTTAGACCAAGATTTAATCGGTCTAACATTTTTTTGATTTTAGATAGGGAAATTCACCTTGATGAAGCGGAAAAGTTACCATCTCTTTTCGCTATTTTTCAAAATAAACGAGTTCTGTCCCAGCCTCTTTTTTTGTTTATTAAACTAAAAATAGCGATAAAGAAGGTTGGAAAGTTATTGAATCTGATTTATTAAAACTTGATAAAGTGATATCAGTTAATGAGGTTGAACAGAAAAGAGGTATAAAACCATAGAATGCAACAGAATTAGTGAACCAATTCCGTATGCCCTGTTAAAATGTCCTGTTTAGGCTGCCAAGCAAAAATCCCACAACTCGAAAAGAAACACGAGTTGGAAGAGGTTATAGAATTATCGAAAGATATGGAGAAGAGATTTAGTGCAATGAATTTACCAATCGAAGTCAATAAAGCAAAAGCAATACGTAAACACACCCGTACGGAGCTAAAAGAAATTGAGTTGATTGAACAGTATAGAAAAGAGGAAGACTATGAACCCGACATTCAATTCAAAAAATGAACGGCCTTGGTTAGCAGAAAATCATAAAAGACGTAGTGACCGGGCGATACGAATAGGCAAAGAAACAATTGATCGGTTAATAAAAATAGGTATTCCTGTCACTTTTGCCAATGTTGCTAAATGGTCTAAAGAAGTAGATGCTGAAGGTAAAGGGATTCATCCGAATACAATACGGGCAAATGACCAGTTGTACAAGTATTACAAACAACATAGTAAAACCTTTAAACAGAAAGAAAATAGCAAAGTAAATAAACCGCAGAACAACTTAGATTCGGACATTGATTTCAGGAAACTGAAACCCGGCCGTAACCTTGATATTCTTCATAGAAAGTATATGAAACTATCCAAGCAAGAACTTGTCGAAAGACTTATTCAAACTGAACAATATATTGCTGATAATGAAACAAAATAGGTTTCGGCCCATTTTGTTTCATTTAAGTAGTATAAAGAGACAGCGATTGCTGCCTCTTATTAAATTAAAGCCCCCGTTAGCCATCCATGTAGCGCAAAAACCAGCGCTACACCACAGAGAATGAAAGATGATTAAGTTCTTTCATGGGAGTTTAAGAAGAACACAGTGGCAGTCTAGGATAGGAAAAAGTCTTAGATTGCCACTAGCTTATTGAACTACTCCACTGAACTATGGGACTCTATATCAAAATCCACATCCTGAATAAATTCGATAACCTCTCCATTAGGACTATGGACTAGAGCGTTTCTGATAATAAGAGGAGGCTCTCCAAGAGTTAGATTGTCTGCTTCCACACAAGGTTTTGCTCCATGGGCAAGTGCCGTTTGAAACGCTTTGTCGACATCTTCCACATAAAACGCTAGGTGAAGCATAGCTCCGTAAGCAACTTCCTCTTCCGACCGCGCTTTCTTCCCTTGTGCTGGAATGACAGCATCGTCATCAAAAACCTCGAGACATGTTCGGGCGTCGGGAGAGATCAGCATCGAAGCTTCCTTGATTTGAAACGAAGGAAGGCTCCAATGATGTCCACGCTTAAATCCCAATGCTTCAATGTAAAACCGGATTGTTGCCGGATAATCTTTTGCCTGAATTGCAATATGAGCAAGACCTTTGATATTCAAAATTATTTCCCCTTTCTGATGAATTTAGTATAGAATAGTGTTGTAAGGAAATATATACAATAAAAAAGGAGATTACCGCATTACACTTTCCAAAAATAACGAAAATCAATTAATCTCATTCATTTTTGAAAATACATTAGGGGGAATTATATATGGAACATTGGATGGATGAAACTGATTACCGCATCTTGGGTCTTCTTCAGCAGAATGCACGTATCTCCATCTCACAAATAAGTAAAGATGTGTCCATGTCCCAGCCCTCGGTAAGGGAACGAATAAAAAGGCTTGAGGAGAAAGACATCATCTCGGGTTATACGGCAACCTTTCGCCATCAGGCGCTAGGCCGAGGGACCACGGCATTCTTTCTTATTAAAACAGAGCAATGTCAAGCACTGGTGGATTTTTGCGAACGAAATCCTGTTGTAACCGATATGTTTCGAATTAGTGGTGAATACAATTACATGATTAAGATTCAGACTGCCTCCATAGAGGATATTGGTCAATTTCAAGATTCTATTATAAAGTTCGGACCATCCAAGTCCCTTATCAGCTTGAAAAACCTGATTGAGAATCGGATTCTACTACAAGCACCATTCTCAAAATAACAAAAGAATCCTACTTATGCTAAACTGCAACGTTAGTTGAATAAGAAAAAGATGGGGTCTCTGAGGAATCCCATCTTGAAGTAAAGCCCCGGTTAGTTTAAGTGTAATACTTCACAATCTTATTCAATTAAGGTGGTTTTAATCATTTAAATCATATAAATAAATTGGGTTTATACACTCCAAAATGGATACTATTGCGTTATTGTATCCGGATATTTTCTCAATTTCTTTTTCGTCTTTAAATTCTTCGTTTTCGAACAGTACTTTAGCAGCAAGCTCTAAATCGTCGAAATTTTTTTGCCCTACGATTTCTATTAGGAAGAAGGAATAATAATAGAAAACCGTGTTCCCTTTCCCTTTTCACTTTTTATTTCTATATCTCCGTTTAATCCTTTTACAATACTGTATGCAATCATCGTACCTAACCCGGTTCCCTTCTCTTTTATAGAATAAAACGGCATAGCGATTCGATTTATCTCTTCAGAAGACATTCCAATTCCTGTGTCAATAATATCAATCACAATACGATTCTTTACCTTTTTCACATTAATTCGGAGCATTCCTCCATTAGTCATGGCTTCAATCCCGTTCGTTGCAATGTTAATTAAACACATTTTTAGATTATCGGTGTTGGCATATATATAATAGGAACATTCATTATCGCTTTCAACTTTAACATTACATTGGATGGCGATCGGTAAAATAACCTCTATTACTTGCTCAACAATTGGTCTAATATCTAATAATTCTCTTGCAACATTTTGTGGTTTTATAAGGGACAAATAATCGTTAATAACGAGTTGCGCTTTTTCTAACTCCATTAGCATGACTTGCAAATAGTCATCCTTTTGTGTTTCAGAGATTTCGTTTTTACTAAACATCTGCATAAATCCATATACCGTAGTCAACGGGTTTCTTATTTCATGGGCTATAGACGCTGCTAATTCACAAGTCACCATAAATTTTTCTGCACGGTGAATTTTTTCTTTCATTTTAAACCTTTCTATCATTCCTTCAATTAAATAAAGAGACAATAAAACAGTCAGAATATTGATCACTATATAATGGAATAAAAAGTGAATAAAATCAGGTTGAACTTTATCGTTTATCCGTATTTGGTTCATTAAAGCGAATATAGAAAAGGAAATAGTGCAAAGAGACATAAGCAATAAGCTGAACAATATTTTTCTTTTTTTATAATAACCAGCAAGAAAATATTGGGATACCATAGTAATGGAAGTGGCCATAAAATATACAATAACTGCAGGGTAGACTCCGTCTCCGCCTAAGTAAAAACGGTAAGAAACAAATATAACAGTAATAAAAATAAAACTCCTAAAACCACCATAGAGAACAGCTAAAAGGATTGGGATAAGCCGTAAATCATATATGTATCCATAATTAAACTTAAAAGGGAATGTCATGCAAAGAACAACCGCAATGGATGAAAGAAAGGAAATTAATATAGTATTACGCGCTTCTTTTCCATCTTTATCTAACCAAAATATTTGATAGAAAAAAATACAAATGATAATAATGAATGCATTTAATAATAATGTCGTTATCCCCATGATCAGCGCCCCTAAATTGAGTAATAAATGTTAGAAAAATGATAAAACACGGAAGGTTAAGATAATTATAAACATTTTTTCAAAAAAAGAAAGATGTTGAAAAAAGTGTCAAAAAAATTTGACTAACCTGCTCAGTTAGCCATCCATGTAGCGCAAAAACCAGCGCTACACCACAGAGAATGAAAGATGATTAAGTTCTTTCATGGGAGTTGAATAAGAAAAAGATGGGGTCTCTGAGGAATCCCATCTTGAAGTAAAGCCCCGGTTAGTTCAATAAGACAATGCCGTAGACTTATTTTTGAAGGTTTTTTCTCATTAGAGATGCTATCTCGATATTATCTTGATTAGAAGTTTTTTCTAACTGCTCAATAATTAACTTTTGTCGTACCATAGGGTGGCTTTGACTTAATTTAGCTTTTGCTTCAACTTTTGTGATTTTGATTTTGAACGCTACAATACCTTTACTCATTCCCTCAATAAAACGGGGTTCTACTTCATTCAAACTGTATGGACTTTCAGGACTTTCATATTTGTTAACTGATTCATTTGGTTGTTTACGTCAGTGGTCAAAGACGGAGCTAGGCTGCCGATCCATGTCGGCAGCTTAGTCTTAATTGTTACCAGAACAACGCAAAGATACTATTGCTGATTTCTCGCCTGTTCAGCTTTGCGGTAATAAATGATTGGTTTCCTTTTTTCTTAAGACCCCGTCAGCGTCGCTGGGGGCTATTTAATGTAAATAATTCCGACATTTTCGCATAATAGGGCCCTGAGAGACGACCTACGGGCTTAAGGTTGGCCAAATCTATTTTCCCATCCATGTAGAGTGCATCTTCGATGTGTATTTTAACGACACGACCAATAACAAGGTTTGATGATCCGGCTCCTTCCCAAAATGTCAGCATGTTCTCCAACACACATTCCATTTGTATGGGACTTTCTTTAACTCGATACGGCATCACTTTCGAGCTGGGAATAGGTGTTAAGCCGGTCTCTTGAAACTCATCTATGTCAGGGGCAAATTCTATGGATGTTTCGTTCACTTTCGTTACAATGTCCTCTGTAACGATATTGACAACAAATTGTCCCGTCTCTTCAATGTTGAGTGTGGTATCTTTCTTCGTACCATCTTCGGGTCGAATCAGGGGGGCAAAAGCTACCATAAATGGCCAAGGACATACGCCGCAAAAATTACTGAAAGGCGCAAGATTGGGAATACCTCCCTTCGAGATAGTAGAGACCAAAGCAATCGGCCTAGGCAAAATAGAGCCTGTATATAATTTGTAACTGTCTTTCCACGTAAGGTCTTCAGGAATAATTTCCACGTTGATTTCATCCTTTCTTGATTAGCTCTTATATAATATTGATTGATCAATGACCTAATATTCAGATATCATGGCAATTCCTCCTAGACTGTTATGACTGCAGTATACAAATTAGGGCCGGCTCGAAGTCAAGGAGGGATTTTATAAGAAATGGGATTCTAAATACTTGACTTCGAGTCGGCTCTAAGGTGTACGATAATCTCAAACCAAGATTACAAAGGAGGATGCATCCCTTGCTCACCATTAGCCAAGTGTCAGAAAGGACGGGTTTAACCCCTTATACATTGCGTTATTACGAAAAAATTGGAGTTCTGAAGAGCCCGAGTCGAAGAGAAGGAGGGGCTCGGACCTACACCGAAAGCGAGGTTTCATATATTCAGTGTTTAAATCATTTAAAAAAGTTAGGTCTATCACTTGAGGAGATCACAGAGTTTACTCGCGACGGTTGTGTGATGGAAAAAGTACAGTTGGGGGAAGACCCTGCCAAGTTTACTCCCACATTAAATAAGAGAACCGAAATACTTTCGAAATATCTGTTGGATTTGGAAGCCAAGCAGCAGGAATTAGATCAGATGATTTCACTTACAAAAGAAAAGCTAGCCGTTTATCACGAGCTTTCCAAAGGAAGTTACGAAGCTCCAAAATAAATATGGCTTTAGCTTAATGAATTGCTCTGCCTTGAAAACTTGTCGCCACAGAAGTTACGATACTTTCTGATGGCTTGGCTCAGAAAGCGGGGCATCTAAGTGCGCTCTGTTTTCTGTGTAATGTTGTCAAACCAAAGCTTTCGTTCGTGTTTTTTAAAGTCTTTCGAGGAAAGATTAAATAATTCTACTTTATTCAATGTAATCCATATCGTTTGTGGTTCTCCCATAGAAGTGTTATAGCTTGTTGTATATTATTGTTTATGTTTTTTTGAGACTTTTGCAGAGACAACTTTCTATTTTTTAAAAGTTTTTACAAGACTAAGGATTATTTCTTTGTCATAGAAACCCTACTTTATGTATACTTCTTTCTTCAATTACTTTAATGTTATTTGCTGATTCTAGTTTTTCCTACTTCGACTATCCTTCCTCGTTAGCTTAAGAAGAAAAAGATAAAAAGTAACCCTTACATCACTTATGTAAGGGTATTTGAATTACCACAATAATATAATGTTCAAAGGACGAATTAGTCGTTGTAGTAAATAGGGCCATTTGTGGTACAAAAAGAGGATAGATAGAGCTAATTTCTTAAGCTCTTCTATCCTTTTAATTTCTATACATATATTGTATGACATTATATAAGGATTCACTATTTAAAATAGTTTCAGCTTATATCTTGGCTTTTAATAAAATTTTCATTCGGGGAGGTTCTTGTATACTAAAAGACAATATATTTTACATAGTCTTTCCAACCGATTTCTTTGAAATGTTGCCACTCAATTTTTTTAAGAGGTATTGAACGGAAGGAGCGGGCTAAAATATTGCGTTGTTCATTTACAATAATTGGTGTTCCAGCATCCATATAGCCTGTAAAGATAGTAGAATCAGCCGTTTTAAAGGCAACCTCGATATCCTCAAGGCGTATTTTACCATGTTCATCAAGCGTATAAACGCTATGTTTATTATTCTTTCCAGATTTCACCCATGCGGATTTCACCTTAAACGCGTTGGATGCCTCATTTACGGTAATTGAAGCCTTACCAACAGTTGAAAATGGAATGTTTTCTAGAATGCCATCATCCTGGTGCAATATTACTTCATAGCTTGAAGGCTGTGGTAGCTTCTTAGACTTGGCTAATTCGTTTGCCCAAGGTGATTCATTATTCATTGGTATCATTTGTTTTTGAACGACAGTACCTGTTAGATCACCATCATAATGCTGCAATTTAAAACTAACGGTTTGTCCATCTTTTACTTTTTGCCATTCATCTTCAGATAAGTAGGCAAGCATAGATTTTTCAGATGAATAAATTTCAAATGTCACCGCACCAGCTTCTTCAGTGATTTTTGAGATTACACCATCTACTGGGCAGATAACGCCTTGGCGTGCTTTAACTTGAGCTATTTGTGCATCCATTAATGCTACTTGACGAGTAGTCTCCGCAATATGACGGTTTAATATTGCCACTGCAGTTGATGGAGAAGTTTGTTGGCCTAATTCAAATTTAACAGAGACATTTAGCTTGTCACTAATCTGGTCGGTATTAATAGAGCTTTTCGGGTCTTTGGCTCCACCGTATTCAGATTCTATCTCGGCTAAAGCAGATTCTAAATCACTTAATTCAGTTTCGTAAGCAGTGCGTTCAGCCTCAAGCTTTGTTAATTCACCGTCAACTTCCTCTGTTTTATAGGTTGCTAGTAAATCATTAGCATGTACTTCCTGTCCACGTGTTACATCTATTGCAGAAAGGGTTTTCGCATCTGCTGAAATAGTATAGGTTTGTGTAGGTGCAACAATCGCATCCTTGTCAACCGTCTCTACACGGTCACCAGTAGTGGCTCTTTGAAATTCGTCGATAAAGTAGGATCTTGCTACCTTACTATCATCCTTAAATACAAAATAAGCATTTACACCAATTAATAAAGTTATCACAATAATACTTAAACTTGTCCAAGGTCTGGATTTAATAAAGCGCATCATCCTAACCCCCTTGTAATCCATTCTTGTAGAGGTAACGCACTAACCATTCCGATAAAAATAGCCATTACCACATATAGTCCAATAATTTTTGCTAATAATGCCTTACGATCTGACCATTCTTCCCATTTTGAAAGGAATGTGTATTGCACAATAATTGTTAATACAGTTGCTACAGTTAATTGATTGATAGCAAATAGCACAAAATCCGTATCAATTACTTGCTGAGCCATAGGTGCAAGTGAAAAGAAGGAGAAGTTTGTCGTGTAACCAACTGCATAAAACACCGCAAATAAAATTGTCTTTTCAATAAGTAAAAATACCATTACATAAAGTTGCACCTTCTGAATCCATTTGTAAGGAATGTCTGTTAATAGATGTAACAAGTATGTAACGCCGTAATAATGGAAGCAATAATAGATGATTCCCCAGGCAATTACCCCAACCATTGATAGTAAACGGGCTGTATAGTATTCATTTGGATGATTTGATGCAAATAATGTTGTTAAGCTTTCAGTACCCATGCCCCAAAACTCACGAACAATAAATAGAAGCATAAAGAGCATGAAAACTGTGAAGGATCGTTTCTTATAGCCTGTTATCTCTCCTTGTTCAACAGCTTGGGTAAAGTTAGTGGGATGCATCAAGCTGTGCCAAAACTTATATTGATAAAACATATATAGCTCCCTTTCTCGTAATTTAAATATTAAAGTTGTAGTATACACCTAATTACTGGTAAATGACATAGTGGAAATGCTAAGTTTTTCATAGATTTCCCTCGATAAAGAGAAAATTTAATCGTTGTTTTAGACAATGATAGAATTTTTTTATTCACCAATCTAAGTAAGTTTTCGACAAAATATTTCCCGAAAAATATTAAGCGTAAGTACGTGTAGAGTAGTGCTTGCTATTAAATAGTACATTAAACACTTCCGTTGGTTCTTTTAACGCTTCGCTTTCGCATTTCAGCTGTATCTGTTTTTTCTATTAGCATTTTTACTCGCGATTAGTCATCTTTTGCCAAAATTTCTGCCAGATCAATGCATATAATTTAATTATATAGTATCCTAACAATAACTTCCTATAAAAAGACTATTCAATCTAAAAAAATTATCTTTCTTCTTAGTGAAGAGGAAAAGCTACTTTACTAGATTAGCTTGAAATAGGATAAAATGCACCGATACAAAAGGTAGCAAATTAGAAATCAATGATACATATCTATTTACCTATAAAAAGAAAGGGTGGGCATTTTGAAGAAACCAATACAAGTTGGTGTAATAACAAGTCTATTATTAACTCCGGCAGCGATTGCCAATGCTCAAGAAGGACAACCTCAAACAATCTCTCAGACGAATCAAGTAGCTAATGTGAATGTAGTAGCAACAGATGCTAGGTCACAAACCATTACACAATTTGGAAAACTATCTGTTACGTCAACTAATGATGAAATGGTGATAGCAAAGGGAGATGTAGCTGTTTTAAATGATAAAGGCTTCAATCCAGCTGAAATCACTATTATTAAAGCCAAATACGACTATGTTGTAGCCCAAAGAGATTTATTGGCCAAATTAAAGACTATTGGGGACAAAATTGGTAAGTTGTCTTATACAAGTAAAACATTTGTGGATGAAGTTACAGCAGTTTATGATGAGTACGATACTTTTTTAGTTTCAAACACTAAAGAAGATCCTTATTTAAAAGTTCAAAAGACTTTCGAGAATGCTGTAAATGCAGCACTTGCGTCACAGGATGCAAATGGCATTGCTTCTACAATTCGAGGTACATCTCTACAATATGGCTATGAAGGGCCATATCTTATTGATTATTTCAAAAAGAACGGTGCAGATATTGAGAAGCTTTTGAAAATGAACGAAGATGCAAGGGCTGTAGAAAACGCACTTTTGGAATTAGATTCTTTTATGGGTGTTCTAAACAATGAGTCATCTACATCCACTGAAATTGCAGAAGCAGCTGCTAAAGTAACAACTGAATTGAACAGTCTCACAGCTGATCAAAAGAAAATCATTATAGCTTATAATCCAAACAATGCAGCGGTGACACCATACAAAAAATATACAGATGTGTTAGCTAACCTATCTTCAGCTGATCAAGTAATTGCGAGTATTACACAGCTGGCGAAAAAGACTCCAGAAGACTTTGCATCTGCTACAAGCTTTATTAGTGCAGTAACAGCAATTGAAACTGCCTACAATAAACTGGATGAAGGTTCAAAACGTCTAGTTACAAATTCTATAGATTTTGAACCATACAAGACTGCTGCTAATGTTTCCAAGCAAATTACAGCATTAAAACCGTCAAATAATGCAGATTATCGAACAGCGGTGAAGTCAGCAAGGGAAAAATACGCATCATTATTATTAGACAAACAAGGATTTGTAAAAAATATTGCTGACTTAGAATTAGCTGAAGCAAATATAGCAGCAGCGGAAGTAATTGAGAACCTCATTTCGGGAATTGACAAAGCTACGGATAAAATTACAGAAATAGAGAAGGCGCGCGCTGCTTACAATACGCCTGTAGCACCTGAAGGGAAGAAAATAGATCCAGCTACTGTCAAAAAAATCGTCAACAATTTGTCAGTGCTAACAAGCTGGGAAACTTCACATAAAGCTGTTTTAAATGTAATTGCGCTTGTGGAAAAGCTAGACCCAGCTGCAAAGGATTATACTAAAAAAGCGAAGACGGCTAATACGGCATACTTAAAGCTAGATCCTGCGAAACGTGAGTCCGTGAAAAACTATAAAACGTTGCAGAATCAAGTAGAGGCGATGGATATTGTGTCACGCATCATGGCCTTAAATTCATCACAAAAAACATATACGGAAACAGTCACGAAGTTATTTGAAGATTATGGGAAACTTTCACCAGAGGGAAAACAACTTGTAACGAATTATCCTGATCTTGAAACCGCGGATCGCTATATTAAAACAGCAAAATCTTTCGATGATCGTGTTATCGCTTTAGCTAATGAGCCAGATGCTACATTTGTAGCGCAAGTAGCAGCGATGTCTGCTGAATATAAAGTGATGGATAAAAATGCGAAAAAATTAGTAACACAATACAAGACATTAACAACTTATGAGAAAAATAATGCTAATGTTGTGAAGGTTATTAATGCTATTGCAGCTTTAAATCCAGCAAATAAGGATTATTCAAAAAAGGTTTTGGCAGCACGTAAAGCATACAATGCCTTAGACCCTGCCTCACAAAAACGTGTAACAAACTACGGTCAGCTAACAGCAGTTGAGGATGTTGCTACATTAATAGGCTTGATTGAAACATTGAAACCTACAAGTAAAACATTTTTAAATGATTTAGATAGTGCGCGTAAAAATTATGATGCATTACCATTAGAAAAGCAAAAAGCTGTCATAAACTATGAAAAGCTTGTCACAGCTGAGACTGAGCTGAAATCTGCGCATATAGTTATTGAGTTGATAGATGCGGCAACGCCTGAAGACCCGGATTATTTAACGAAGCTTATGAATGCTCGCGTTGCTTACGATAAACTTACATCAGGACAGAAAAAGCTTGTGTCTAATGTGAAGGTGTTAACAGACCGTGAAAAACAAGTAAAAGCAATTTTAAATACTATGGTGCAAATTGATGGTTTAGAGCCGGGCACTAGCAAATTTGTCAGTCAAGTAAACTCAGCTCGAAAAGCTTACGATAATCTGACAAAGGATCAAAAGCAATATGTTAAAAATATCGATATTTTACAGAGCTATGAGCCAACTGCCAAAGTGATTGAATTAATTAGCAAGTTAAAGCCGTCAAGTAAAACGTTCAATGCGGATACTGTTCAGGCTCGAGCATTATACGAGGCTCTAAGTAAGGACATGCAGCAATATGTTACAAACTACAATTTATTACAAGCTGCTGAAACAAGCATCTTAGGTGCAGGAAATGTACAGCGCATGATTGATGAGCTTCCGACTGTCCCAGCAAATGAATATATTAAACGTATTGAAGAGATACGGGCAGCATATAATGCGTTACCAAAAGATCAACAATATGCGGTTGAAAACTATAAAACTTTGCAAGAGCAAGAAAAAATTATTAAGCCTGTCATGAGCGTTGTCAATGAGATCGATAAACTGATGACATCGAAAAATATGGACAGCCAATATCAAAAGATTTTAAAAGCATATGACAATCTTACTGCCACTCAGCGTAAATATGTTTATAACGAGCAGCTACTTCTATCGTTAGATAACGTTATTAAAGTTTATAAGAGTATTGCAGCTTTAAAGCCAAGCGACAAATTGTATTTTGGTATGATAGAATCTGTGCGAAAAGATTACGATAGCTTGAGTACAACAGATAAGCAAAGGGTATCTAATTACAATATTTTGCTTGAAGCTGAGAATAGTATGAGTGATGTAAAGAAGGTTGTTGAGATTATAGCTGGTCTTAATCCGGCTTCTAGCACATATATTCAAGATGTAGCGAATGCTTCTGCTGCATATAAAGCGTTAGACTCTAAAGTAAAAGGACAAGTCCTTAACTACGATACTTTAAAGAATGCAGAAAAAGATATAGCTGCTGTGTTAAAAGTAGTTAATGCGATCGGCGAGTTGGACCCAGACGCTAAAACGTTTGAAAAGAAAGTACTGGCTGCACAAAAACTATACGCTGCACTTACTCTTGAACAGCAGGACTTAGTGTATAATTATCGTATTTTACAGGATCATTTAAAAACATTAGGTTTAGATTAAGGAGGGAGGGCAAGTCCCTCTTTTCTTTGTTTATAATAAGGAAAGGGAACGTTAATTTGTCAACTAAGAAGGTACATAAAGCATGGGCTTTTGCAACCGCGGCAGTAGTAGTTCCCTGTGTTGCAGTTATGCCTACAGCAGCAGCCGCAATGCCATTTACAGATATAAAAAATAGCGGAAGCGAAGTTGAACTATACAAGGCCGTTAGCGAATTATATAGCCAGGGGATTGTATTTGGGACAACATCGACTACGTTTAGTCCATATCAAAATTTAACGCGAGGGGAAGCGGCATACTTTTTAGCTGAAGCTCTAAAGTTGGAGACAAAAAATGTAGTAAATCCTGGCTTCGGTGATGTACCAGCCTCTCATAAATATTACGGACATATAGCTGCACTTGCTGACAAGGGCATTATCCTAAAAGGTACAAATTATAATCCTGATCATTTTATTAAGCGAAGTCAAATGGCAAAGATGTTGACACTTGGCTTTGATTTACAGCAAGCAACAACATTATCTGCATCATTTTCAGATTTTACAAAAGATAGTGAAACTAATAAGTATATTCAAACGTTATTAAATTATGGGATTACACAAGGGACTAGTGCGACAACATTTTCACCATATACAGATGTTCGACGCGGTCAAATGGTTTTATTCCTATACCGCACCTTGCAAAAAACTGAAGACAATTTTTATGTTATTAGCGTTGAATAAAAGCGAAGACTCACTCTTAGATTATCCGCAATCTTGGAGTGGTTTTTTTAAAATTATCGAGGTAAAATTAGGTAATAATGGAATACTTGTACCCACCACCCAAAGTCGGTAGTGAAGACCAGTCAACCTTGAAGCAGCTAATTAAATCTGTGATAACGCTTTTATTGCCCCAACGTGTGAGTTCACCATACGCCAACAGTGAAACTCTGGCTTTTGTCTAAAATTCATAGGGGGTTAACGATTGTACTTCATGTGAATACGAACTCTGTGGAAGTAAATGGTGGTCTTCATGGATGGTGGCAAAATTGTTCCTTTAGAGTACTCTACATAATTAAATGAAGGAGGAGATAGCAATGTTAAAAAAAGTATCTAGTGTTGTTGGCATGTCTCTTATTTTGCTGACTACATCATATGCTGTGCCTCTGACAAACACATCTGAAGAAGTATTGGCAGCCAATATTGCAAAGGATGTTTCACAATCACATTGGGCTAGAAGCTCAATAGCACATATGCTAGAAAAGCGCTATATGACAAATTATCAAGATGGCTTCTTTAGACCAGAACAACCGATTACTAGGGCAGAGGCTGCAGCTGCAATTGCTCGTTCTATGCAGCTAAAACTTGATACCGATTACTCTCCGAATTTTACAGACTTATCAGCCAATCATTCGTACTATAAAGAAATTTGTGCGTTAGTGGAGTTAGGAATTTTACAAAATGGTGATTTCTTCAACCCTGATGCACCTTTAAAGCGCGCGCAAATTGCCAAGATGATAACGCTCGCTTATCAAATTGAAGTCGATTCCCAAAATAACAGTAAGTTTAGCGATGTTAATGAGGGAAACTGGGCAAAAGACTATATTGAATCACTTGCAGATGTCGGTGTTATTAAAGGAATCAATGCACAACAATTTGCACCGAATCAATTAGTAACACGTGCGCAATTTGCTTCTTTGGTTGAAAGAAGTCTTGACTTTACAACGAAGGTAACAAATTTAGAGGTAGCCTATGACTATTTATCAAAGTCTTATATTCCTACAAAAAATTATTCACCAGCCATGTCTAATGATGTAATACGTCTAGTCAACGTCGAAAGACAAAAAAGAAAGCTAGAACCCCTAAATTCTGATGCAGCTTTAACGCAAGTTGCCGTTATTAAGGCACAGGATATGGTGAATCGACATTATTTTGAGCACGAATCACCTTACTACGGGATGCCATGGGATTTGGCGACATTATTCGATTATCCATATACGAGCTTAGGAGAGAATATAGGAAGAAACATTCCAACACCTGAAGCGGCCGTTAAAGCGTGGATGGCTTCACCAACACATCGTGAAAATATTTTGCGAGAAAATTACACAAATACCGGGGTAGCGATTGCAGTTGATAGCAAAGGATTTTACTATTGGGTGCAGTTATTTTCTAGTCAATAGCTTGTGCGGAGCGGGTAATACCCGCGAAGATGGGGCGAATATCCGCGCGTGGTAAAGGAATACCCGCGAAGCAGGGGCGAATACCCGCGCGCGACAAAGGAATACCCGCGAAGCAGGGGTAAATACCCGCGCGAAGCAAAGGAATACCCGCGGAGCAGGGGTAAATACCCGCGCGAAGCAAAGGAATACCCGCGAAGATGGCGAAAACCCGCGCAGCAAAGAAATACCCGCGAAAATGGCGAAAACTCGCGCGACAAAGGAATACCCGCGAAGCAGGGGCGAATACCCTCGCGCGACAAAGGAATACCCGCGAAGATGGCGAAAACTTGCGCGGCAAAGGAATACCCGCGAAGCAGGGGTAAATACCCGCGCGAAGCATAGAAATACCCGCGAAGATGGCGAAAACTCGCGCGGCAAAGGAATACCCGCGAAGACCATGAGAAAAACCAAGAAAAGTGCAAACACTTTATATCCTTTGATGGAAAATTGTATCGGAAACGCTCATAACCAACAATTAATAATTGAAATTGCACTAAATCTTGTAATCTATTGTGACAAAGCGTAGCGAATATTACAGGAATGTTACAAAAAACCCTAATATCCATTATTTAATACCCATATTTTAGCGCTGATATACCACGAAACGTTGGTATATCAGTGTTTTTTTGCGTTCTAAAAACCGTTACACAATTGAAAAGTTAAAATAGCATCTTTTGTGATAGTCTATTTATAGGCAAAAAAGTTCTGAAAGGGGAATACCGAATATATGAAAAAGAAATGGTTATTACCGATTTTTGCATCTTTCATGTTATTTACAACAACTCAAATAGATAATGCTGAAGCAGCTACAACAAATGATGTTACTGATACAGCTTCAAAATATTTAGGTGTTCCATATTTATATGGAGGTACAACTACTAAAGGGCTGGATTGCTCAGGATATACATCTAAAGTCTTTGCAGATTTAGGTATTCAACTAAACCGTACATCAGGCTCACAATATCAACAAGGTACTGCGGTTGCAAAGAATGATCTTCAAGTTGGAGATTTACTATTCTTCAATACTAGTGGTAGTGGTGTCTCACATGTAGCTATTTACATAGGTGACGGGAAAATGATTCACTCACAAACAGGTAAAGGTGTTAGTTATTCAAATGTAAATGATCCATATTATTGGGGTTCTCGTTACGTTGGTGCTAAACGCGTAGCAACATTTGATAGTGAACAAGCAGAAGCTGTTAAAGAAGAAGTAAAGGAAGCTGCTATTGATTTTACAGTTTACGCTTCTCGTGCTGAAGTGGCAGAGCAAATTGCTAAAGCGCTTAACTTGGATACATCCGATAAAAATACGAAATTTACAGACGTAAAACCCACATATGCACATGCTGGTGCGGTTGCTGCTGTATCGAAGTTAGGTATCTTTGATGGTGATGGTAGTGGCAAATTTAATCCATCTTCACCGATAACACGTGCTCAAATCGCGAAAGTATTAGTACATGCCTTCGGATTACAGCAACAGGGCGATGTTGTAACATTTGCTGATGCTCCTGCAAATCATTGGGCAAATGAATTTATTTCAATTCTAGCTTCAAATGGTATTACAGAAGGTAAAGGAAATGGTAACTTCGGTTACGATGAAATGCTAAAAATTTCTCAGCTTCAAACATTTATTGAACGTGCACAAAAATTACAATAATAATTAAATTCCGTGTTACTTTGACAAGGGCTACGTTTAAAGTAATACATTGCAAGGAAGTTCTTTTAAATATTGTATAAAATGAGGAGAGCTTGCACATGCAGGCTCTCTTCTTTTTATGAAAAATCAAAAAAAGGGGTGGTATCTAAATATAGTATAATAGTTACATTCGTATGATAGTTTTGTCTGTGAAATTTTGCTAAAATGAACACGAGAACAGGAAGGGAGGAAATAAGACAGTGAACCTCAAAAAAATCAGTCTTATATTATGCGTCTTATTCATTTCAGCTTCTATGTTTACAATACATAGTGCCCAAGCAAGTGGTGGGTTTGTAGATGTTCCTAAAGATCATGAAGCTTATGAAGAGATTAATTATTTAGTTAGTTTAGGTGTTATTAAAGGATATACGGAAAATGGCCAAACGTATTATAAACCTTATAATAACGTAACGCGTGGACAAGTTGCCAAAATGGTTGTTGTTGCATCAGGTAACAAGCCACTAGTTGTCAATAAATCAAGCTTCTCAGATGTAGCAGTCGGCACAGAGCTTTCAGGCTATGTAGAACGCGCTATACAGCTTGGCCTTTTTAAAACAAATATTCAAGGCCAATTCCTACCGAACAAGCCTTTAACTCGTGATGAAATGAGTTATGTATTAACGAAAGCGTTTAAACTTGATACAAGTGAATATGAAAATATCGATTCTCCTTTTGTGGACGTAGGCATTACTAATCCGTACGTTACATACGTGAATACGATTTACTATAATGGTATTACAAAGGGAAGCGGTCAAAATTATAACCCGAATAGTCAAATGACACGTGCGCAGTTTGCGTTATTTGTAGCGCGTGCGAAAAGTGAAAAGTATCGTTTAGAGCTACCAGTTAAAGGTGTAGCTGTACCTGATGCATCACAAGTCATTGGGTTAATTTCTGTAACAACAGACGGATTAAATATTCGTAAATCTAAAGATTCTTCATCTACTGCTAATGTTGTAGGTACAGTGAACAAAGGTGGAAAACTAGCAGTCTATGCAGTTGAAGGAGACTGGTTAAAGGTTACTTATAAAGGTGCATTTGCTTATATTTATAAAACGTATGCACAATTTTTAGATGCAGACAGTAACGCATTAGGGAATGTCCAAAAGCAAGTTACTGCAACACAAAATCTAAATCTTTACGCAAAACCAACCTCTTCCTCAAAAGTTATTACATCAATTAATAGCAAAACAAAATTACCAGTTTATAAGACGGTAAGTGGTTACCATCTAACTGTAGTAAACGGTATACCAGGTTATGTCGTGGCGAATAGTACAGAGGATGTTGAAGTAGAAAAACCTACTACTCCTGATCCTACCCCAGATCCAGACCCAACTCCACCAACAGTTTCTGGTGATTTATTAGGTCGAGTGACGGTTGACAATTTAAATATCCGCAAAGAAGCTAACTCTACTTCTGCGGTAGTAGGTAAGCTGAAAAAGGGCGAATATATTCAAGTAAACAGTATTAACGGTTATTGGGCACAAGTTACTTATCAAGGTCAAAAAGGGTATGTCCATAAATCATACTTAAAGCTACTAAATCAAAGTGGTAATCCGTTGAAAGACCGAATTATCATTCTTGATCCAGGTCATGGTGGTAAGGACCCTGGAACTGTTGTAGGTTCTAATTCCGAAAAAGCTATCACATTAAAGGTCGGCACAATTGTGAAGCAAAAGCTAGAGGCTGCAGGTGCGAAGGTATATATGACTCGTACAGGGGATACGTATCCTTCACTACAAGATCGCGTTGACTTTACCAATGCTAATTACGGTGAAATATTTGTCAGTATCCATGTTAACTCAGCAGCAAATACTTCTGCACAAGGTACTGAAACATATTATGCAATTTCAACAGGTGATATGTATCAAGAGGACATAGATCTTGCGACATTTGTAAATAATCAAATCGTTAATAACTTAAATATGAAAAATCGTGGTGTTAAAGAAGAACAATACTATGTAATTCGCAACACGATTATTCCAGCCATCTTAGTTGAGCTAGGCTTCCTAACAAATGGCGAAGACCGCGGTAAAATGACGGATGACAAATATGCTGAGTTATTTGCTGATTCTATCTACAAAGGGATTTCACAATACTACGCAAAGAAATAAAAAAATGGGCTACATTGTTCAAATTGAACGATGTAGCCTTTTTGTTTGATAAGAATTCGTTTTTATCATAGAGCGATATTTTTATTATTTAAGAGATTGATTAGAGTGGAGGCTGGGCGCAACCACACGTAATGGTGATGATTTATAATAGTTACATTTATTTGATAGTTTTACCTGTTAAATTCTGTTAAAATCGATATTAGAACAAGAAAGGAGGAAATATGACATTGTATCTTAAAAAAATCAGTCTTATATTATGCGTCTTATTCGTTTCAGCTTCTATCTTTACAATACATAGTGCACAAGCAAGTGGCGGTTTTGTAGATGTTACTAATCAAGATGATGCATATGAAGAGATCAATTATTTAGTGAATTTAGGAGTTATTAAAGGATATACAGAAAAAGGAAAAACGTATTATAAACCTAAAAACACAGTAACGCGTGGACAAGTTGCTAAAATGGTTGTTGTTGCATCAGACAACAAACCACTAGTTGTTAAAAAATCAAGCTTCTCGGATGTAGCAGACGGCACAGAGCTTTCTGGTTATGTAGAACGCGCTGTACAACTTGGCTTCTTTAAAGCAAATACAAAGGGTCAATTCTTACCAAACAAACCTTTAACTCGTGATGAAATGAGTTATGTATTAACAAAAGCGTTTAAACTCGATACAAGTGAGCATGAAAATATCGATTCTCCTTTTGTAGACATAGGTATAACTCATCCGTACGTTTCATACGTGAATACGATTTACTACAATGGTATTACAAAGGGAAGCAATCAAAAATATAATCCAAATGAACAAGTGACACGTAAACAGTTTGCGTTATTTATAGCCCGTGCCAAAAATGAAAAATATCGCTTAGATATACCTGTTAAAAGTGTAGCTACACCTGATTCATCACAAGTCATTGCCTTAGTTTCTATAACAACTGACGGATTAAATATTCGTAAATCTAAAGATTCTTCATCTACTGCTAATGTAGTAGGTACAGTGAACAAAGGTGGTAAACTATCAGTCTATGCAGTTGAAGGAGACTGGTTAAAGGTTACTTATAAAGGTACATTTGCTTATATTTATAAAACATATGCGCAGTTTTTAGATGCAGATGGTAACGCATTAGGAAATGTTCAAAAGCAAGTAACTACAACACAAAATCTAAAGCTTTACATACAACCAACTTCTTCATCAAAGGTTATTTCGACTGTAGCTAGTAAAGTGAATTTACCTGTTTATAAGACGGAAAGTGGCTACTACTTAACTGTAGTGAATGGTGTACCAGGCTATATCGTAGCGACTAGTGCAGAGGATGTTGAAGTAGAGCAACCTTCTACTCCAGATCCAACACCAACACCAACACCAACACCAACACCACCTACAGTTTCTGGGGATCTATTAGGTCGAGTGACAGTTGACAATTTAAATATCCGCAAAGAAGCTAACTCTACTTCTACGGCAGTAAGTAAGCTGAAAAAGGGCGAATATGTTCAAGTAGACAGTATTAACGGTTATTGGGCTCAAGTTACCTATCAAGGTCAAAAAGGGTATGTCCATAAATCTTACTTAAAGCTATTAAATCAAAATGGTAATCCGTTAAAAGATCGAATTATCATTATTGATCCAGGTCATGGCGGCAGTGACCCTGGAACTTCTTTCGATACTATTAAAGAAAAAGACATTACATTAAAGGTTGGTACTCTTGTTAAGGAAAAACTGGAGGTTGCAGGTGCAAAGGTATTGATGCCTCGTACAGGGGATACGTTTCCTACACCGCAAGATCGTGTAGACTTTACACATGCTAATTACGGTGAAATCTTCGTAAGTATTCATGTAAACTCAGCAGAGAATATTGATGCAAAAGGTACCGAAACATACTTCGCTCAAACATCAGGTGATATGTATAAAGAAGATATTGATTTGGCGACATTTGTAAACAATCAAATTGTTAAAAATGTAAATATGAATAATCGTAATGTTAGAGAAGCAAAATACATTGTAGTTGCTAATACGAATATTCCAGCCATTTTAGTCGAGCTAGGCTTCCTCACAAATAGTGAAGACCGCGTTAAACTGACAGATGATCAATATATTGAGCTATATGCTGAATCTATCTACAATGGGATCTTAGAATATTACTCAAAACAATAATAATGAAGAGCTGCATTGTTCAAAAATGAACGATGTAGCTCTTTTTGTTTGATTTGTATTATTAAAAGGAACTTTATCAGCGAAACGAGCATATTTAGCGGCGCGATTCACAAGTTTATCAGCAATGAATGAAAATTTACCTTCTATTAAATAAAGCATCATTCCAGTCATCGCGCTAAAACTTCACCTTAGTTATTTTGAATTTGTATAAAGCGTCCTATTTACGAATTGAGCAAAGTTTTGACGTGTCACTGTACCATTTGGTTTAAACGTATTATCGGCATAGCCTGTAGTAATGCCAAGTGCATATAAAGCTTGGACATCTTTATAATATGCATGAGATGTCGGCACATCTGAGAAAGTATTATTTGTGTAGCCCTGTAGCTTGAAGCCGTTGACAAGTGCTCGTGCCATGTTAGCGCGAGTCATTGGCTGATGAGCATTAATTTTGCCATTCTCTAATGCAATAATGCCGTAGCGTAAGCCTGTTGCTAAAACGGCATAGCCATAATCACCTGCTTTGATGTCACTTGCATTTAAAGTAGCTGAGCTTGATGCTGGAATTCCTAATGCTCGCAAAATCATTTCTGTTGCTTGCAGGCGAGTCAATGTACCATGTGGATTAAATTTCCCATTAGTTCCTTTAACAATACCTAGAGCATATAAGTTTTTTATATCATAATAGGCTCCATTCGATGAAGATACATCTGAGAAGAATGGAGCGGCAGTAATGGTTGCTTTGTTGGAACCTTTTGTGCGTGTGAGCGTTTTAATTTCTGCAGTCGTTGCAAATTTTTCATCAGCATTTTTGCGATCATCACGCCCCTCTATAAAGGATGTACGTATCGTATATGTTCCGGCAGCTAAATCACCAGGCATAAAAATCTGATATTTTTCCGAATGGGTACTAATATCTTTTTGATCAGCATTATCTGTTGTGGAATCAGCAGCAAGTCCTGGAATGTAACGTTCATGGTCTTTACCAACAACTTTATCGTTTGCGTCTAGAATTTCTACTTTCAATGTACCGCGTGCAGGCACATTACCATTGTTTTTAACCGTTACAGTGGAGTAGAAAACAAATTTACCAGACGGTGCTACATAACTTTGTACCCCGTCAGAGTAAAGCGAAAGGTTATAACGGCGGGGCACATAGCCATTATGATTTTCGGCTACCCAATTTAAAGCATGCTTCATAAATACTTGTGCATCTTTGTCACCATTAGTTGTTGAATAGGCAGCACCATTTTCATTATCTTGCCAATCCGCTTTATCATTAATGTTTATATAATCATAGATTTTGAATCCAATTTGAACAACTCGGCCTTTACCGTATTCGATCGCATGGGCTGCGCCAAATTCATTTTTTTTCATTGTTTTAGGCTTGTCTGTGTAATTGTAATCCGAGAAATATAAAATAGGTGTTGCAGATCCACCTTCCCAAGGCTTAATGATTTCGACCCATTCACGATCTGTTTTTGTTATAGTAAGCTTGCTTTTGCCAAGTTCTTTTGTTGTATTTTGAATAATTGGATGAACAGTGTTGATATTGCTTATTGTAGAGTTTCCTAACACAATATCGTCAATAAAACGAGAATTGAAGACTTCAGTTAAATTGTCCCACTCCATTACCCAAGAATCGACATCATAGATTAATGGAGAGAGATCCATTTGCCCTGGTTTAGGGAATTTTGTTGATTCGTTACGGGCTGTCTGGAAGGCAAAAATCGCACCACCACCATTTCGAACGTACATTTTGACATTTTCGCGTTGCTGATGATTCATCATGACTGTATAGGCAAAGACGATTGCATCATATTGACTTAGATTTTCTAAATTATTTAAGTCGCTCTCATAAATTTTCTCAACTTGGAAGCCTTGTTGCTGATAGAGGAGAAAAGCTTTTAGTTCCTTATTATATGTGGAGCTATAGTCAACCTTTTCAGAAACAAGTTGGCCATTAAACGTTCCACTAGGGTGTGTAGTATTGGCGTATTTTTCACTACTTTCAGAGAAAACGACACCGATTTTCTGAGCAGCTTTAGCTTGTGTTGGTGCTAAAAAAGCTATAAGCATAAAAAAGCTTGCTACGAGCATTGAAATGAATAATTTCTTCATTAATTCCACATCCTTAATTTGTATTTTTCATCAACTACGCAAATGCTTCTTGATTTTGAATTGTGCTTGAACTGTGAAATTCGCACTACTTATTTAGCATACATCTAAATAATGGATAAATCATTAAAAATTGGTTCTTATCTGAGATTTTAGGCTTTTTCTGAAAGAGATTGTCGATTGATGTGAGGATAAAATCGTGTGCCCAGCGCGAGAGGAGACAAACATTAGGAAAATTAACTCAGAATATTATGGGTATTAACTCGTAATTTAGGGAATGAGAGAAATCATTGCATAATTTTAATAAAATCAATTCATTCCTTTCTATAAGTCTACCTGTATTTATGATATAATAACTCTTGTTTTGCTTAGTAAATAAAAGAATAAACAATTATGATTCGCGATAGAGGAGGGCAATCACATCTTCTGAGATGTATGACATTTATGAATAAATTGAAACAAACTTTTGCAAAGGTCAACAAGATTGATACGTTTTCACCGTACTTCTTTTTACCTTTTATATTAATGCTCTATTTCTTTACAAGTCTATTCGATTTCCATCGATTTGAATTATTTAATTTACGTGTATCAATTTGGCCAGCGGTATTTTTAGCAGTAATATGCTACTACATCGGTGTGTACATTATTGATAAGTTACAATGGACAATCCCATCATTTGGTTTATCTTTCTTAGGGAAATATGTTGTTCATTTTATTGTATTTTTAACTATACTTGGTGTAGTTTCATATGTATTAATGATGATTTCCGGTGGTGGATTAGGAATTTCTGATGAATCTAATCGACGTAACCTTAATCCAAAATTAAACTTCTTTGCCCAATTATTATGGTTTGGGGTTTTACTTTTATTATCATATAAAATGATTTTAGAAAAAAGCATGACATGGAAAAAAACATTAATCTACGGTTCCATTTATGCTGCTGTAATGTTCTTATTCCTATTAATGGGATACCGTACACCATTAATTATTATGTTATTTACTGGTATTATCATTTTCCATTACGTTGTAAAACGAGTGAAACTAACATGGTTCCTTACAGCTCTGTTTGTTATCGGAGTAGCATTCTCAATGTTTGGCTTCCTTCGTGTTATATCAGAGGATACAACGAAGGAATTTAATAGCCGTGAACAACCAGATGTAGAATTAACTGAATCAGAAAAAGAAAAACTGTTAACAGTAGAACAGAAGGTTAATTTAACACCAAAATGGATTCGTTCAATAAATGGTGAGAGTGTAACCGGCCATATTGTTTTAAGTAAAATTATCGAATATACGCAAGAGGAAGGCTACTTAAATGGAGAACTCCATGCTGGTATCTTCAGTACAATTTTACCGGGTGAACAAGTATCACCACGTATGAAAGTAACAGAAGTTGTAAACTCTCTAAGCGAAGCTGAAGGTAAATATATTACACGTCCAAACAGAACAACAACACCAACATTTATCGGTCAATTATTCTTAGATGGTGGTTATCTGCTTGTAGCGATTGGCTTCTTCTTATATGGTGTATTAATCTCATTAATTTACAATAAAGTGAAGCAAGGCGGTATTCGTAGCTTCCATACAGTAGCTTATGCATTTGTCATTACCGTATTTACAGTGACTATGCATACTGGTTTACTTGATTTAATCTTTATTTTAATGCTCGGCTTTGTCATATTTGCGTCATCGATTATAAAGACGGATAATAAAAAGCTTTCATATTAACATTAAAAGAGATGTCTCATTTGAGGCATCTCTTTTTTCATTATGCTTCTATCCGTCAGTATGCTGGTTCAATCCGTCGCTTCGGCTCATCCATCCGTCGCTGACATTTCCATCCGTCGTTCCGGGTCTTCTTTCCGTCGCTATGACATTTCCATCCGTCGCTTCGGCTCATCAATCCGTCGCTGACATTTCCATCCGTCGTTTCGGCACTG
>NZ_JBNNTW010000012.1:36665-120432 GCF_050279145.1 Lysinibacillus sp. NPDC094177
TTCTTTCCGTCGCTATGACTATTCCATCCGTCGCTTCGGCTCATCAATCCGTCGCTGACATTTCCATCCGTCGTTTCGGCACTTCTTTCCGTCGCTATGACTATTCCATCCGTCGCTTCGGCTCATCAATCCGTCGCTGACATTTCCATCCGTCGTTCCGGGTCTTCTTTCCGTCGCTGACATTTCCATCCGTCGTTTCGGCTCATCAATCCGTCGCTGACATTTCCATCCGTCGTTCCGGGTCTTCTTTCCGTCGCTATGACTATTCCATCCGTCGTTTCGGCTCATCAATCCGTCGCTGACTTTTCCATCCGTCGTTCTGGGTCTTCTTTCCGTCGCTATGACATTTCCATCCGTCGCTTCGACTTATTGCTTTCCCTTTGCAGTCGCTACGTTTTGCCAAAGAGCCATACCTTATTTAATATGACACCTTAATTTCAATTTCAACAACAAAAAAGTCGCCCTAACATTATAAGGCGACTTCTTTGTTTATTTTACTGTATGGATCACTTGTACATAGTCTTTGCTAACGAAAGCCTGTCCTGTATACAATTTATCAGAAAGGATCTCATACCAGCCGTTTGTAGCAGAGCTTGTTATGATAACGGGCATACCACTTCGTGCATATGTGAATATTGGGCCATTGCTAGTAGATGCGCCTGTACGGACATTTAAGCCTTGTGTTGTTGTTAGACCGATTGTGTATGGATTATTGGCATCCTTAAAGCCTAACGCTTTTTCAGCACGGTAATAGTGTCCGGCAATTTTTGCACCCCAGAATGGATCAGAAGCGTATTTTACGTTAAAGCCAAGAGCTTTTGAACCAACTACTGCACCATTTGCAAAGTTTTTACCAGGTGACCCCCCTGGAGTAATGTAGTTTGGTTGTAGGAATTTATCAACAAGCTCATTGATATTGTCAGCTATACTATCAAATTTTTTGTTTAGTGGGTTCGTATCATATACGTACAAACCAAATAGGTTATTTAAGTTTTGTGCGTGGTCACTCATACCATAAGCACTTTCATGCTGAGCAATTGATAACACAAGCATTGCGTTAATTTGGGATTTAGCTTCCACATCTTTTAATGTTTTCCCTAAACCTATTAACTTACTTTTCTTTGTAGCATCTTTATAGAGGGTGATTCCTGTACTCTCAACCTCTGCTAGTTTATTCATAATATAAGCATCAATTTCTTCTGCTGTATATTGTGTTTGGGCACGGGCAGGTAAAAACTGATAGTAGTTATAGGCCTCACCTTTAGAAGAACCATTACCATTTGTGAAATAAATACCGTTCCAGCTATAGTATTTCTCGCCAGGTTTCATGAATGATGGAGCTTTTCCGTAAACATAGCTAGAAGAATACTTATTTGTATTGTAATCGTAGAGTGTGTGTTTAATTTCGCCATTTTCATTTGAATAGTAAGAACGGCCTTTGCTCATTGAGAATGGAATTAATGTAACATCGGCGTGTTTTAAGTATCCGACTTGACCAGCTAATCGAACTTTTACTTGTGTTGCATCACTACTGATGTATTCCATTTCTGTATTACCTGCAACAGCAATCGCGTCATTAATAGTTTCGGATTTTAGTGCCACATATTTATTTGTAACAACGTAACCTGAAGACATTTTCACAATTTTATCACTTTGGACAATAACCTGTGTGTTTTTTGTCAAAGCTTTTTCAGCAGCTTCAAAGGTAGAGAATCCTTGGTTACCAACTAATGTGCCGTTTGAAATTTCCTTAATAGCATATTGAGAGGAGCCAGTATTTGTATCACCACCGTTAGTGTTGCCACCGTTAGTATCGCCACCGTTAGTATTACCACCGTTAGTATTACCACCGTTAGTATCGCCACCGTTAGTATTACCACCGTTTGAATTACCAGTATTTGAATCACCAGCAAGTGTCATTAAGCGGTGAACAAACGTAGCGGCTTGTCCAATAGTTGCATTTTTGGTAGGCATAAATTTACCTTCAGAGCCTTGAATGATTCCTAGTTGCGCACCTATTGCTACTGCTTGGCGGTAGTCTTTAATAATAGATGCATTATCTTTAAAGGTAATAGTAGGAGTACCTTTAGGAATGTTTAAATAATCAATAGCTCTCTCAAGCATAATCGCCATATGCTGTCTTGAAATAGCGGCATTAGGCTTAAATGAACCATCTCCGTAGCCTGTAATAATCCCGGCTGAAGCAGCAAGTTTAATATCCTTTGCATGGACATATGTATTTGGGACATCTTTAAAGACTATGTCGCTTGTCGCTTCAAGATTCATAGACTTAGCTAAATAAGAAGCAAACTCTCCGCGTGTCACATTGTCATTTGGACGATAACTTCCTTTTGCATCTTTTACTAATGCATTTTTGGAAATTAAATAACGAAGACCTTTTTCATGTGAATGCCCTGTTAATTCATCAGCAGATGCCAGTTGGGGTTGCCAAAAAAGCATGCCGATTACTGTCATGAGCAAAGCGATGATTGATAGTTTTTTCATATTTTACCCTCCTAGAACTTCTACATCATTTTAACAAAGTTATAGGGTCACGATAAGGGTCAAATGTTAGAAAAATCCTAAAATGAGACTATATAAATAGTTTTCTTGACAATTAATATAAAACTGGAAAATAGCTTAAATGTTCCATAGCTATTTTGGCATATTTTTGCTAATCTTATAGAAGTAAAACATGTGAAGGGAGAGTGAGAGCTCTATATTATTAAAGAGCGCAAAAAATGAAAAAAATAGCGAAAAATTTACTGGTTTTAGTTGTATTATTGGCAATGGTTATTAGTCCGTTAAATGCTTATGCAGCCCAAACGGTCAAGAAGGATTATCCACTATCGAAAGGTGTGCAGTATAAACAATATACATACAGCAGTACCAATACAAACTCTATTAATCATCTTGCTATTAATGTAGATGACACGACAGAAGTACAATTAGGTATGCCCGCGAATGTCAATGGTCGAGAATCGACAGTAGCAAATGCTAATCGTAATTCGCGCGAGGGGAATCGTGTAGTCGGTGCTATTAATGCAAGTTTCTTCGATATGTCTGCAGGTTTCCCGTTATTTTTACTAGCTAAAAATAATGTTATTTTAAACGGTGGTGCTGTTTCAAACGGCTCCGATGAATATATGAATGTCCCTACAGCTTTCGGGGTTGCAGCAGATGGCAGTGGTGTCATTGATTATTTTGATTTTAATGTAACACTTTCTCACAATGGTACAGACTATAAAATGTCAGGAATGAATCGTGCACGTAATATATATGAAGCGGTTGTTTACACACCACAATTTTATAGTAAAACAACAAATACAAATGAATATGGTTTTGAAATCGTAGTAGATACAGGAGCTCCGATTACTGAAAACAAATTTGGTCAAACATTAACAGGTAAGGTTACACAAATTACACCATATGGATCGAAAGAAAAAATATCCATTCCTTCAACTGGCTTTGTCGTATCTTTACAAGGTGGAGATTGGCACAGTAAGCTAAGCCAAATTGCACTTGGAGATGAGTTAAGTGTTAACTTCTCGATTGATAAGCTTTGGCAGGATGCGAAATTTATCTTAGCAAGTGGTCCGTATTTAGTAAAAGATAATAAGCCTTACATTATGATGAGCACATCTAGCGTTCGTGCAAAAGAGGTAACATCACGTACTGTTGTAGCGACAAGTAATAATGGAAAAACAGTACACTTTATTACGGTTGATGGAAAACAGAAACATAGCGCAGGTATGAATATGGTTCAACTTGCGAACTATTTAGTGTCGCTTGGTGTCGATCAAGCAATTAACTTAGATGGTGGCGGCTCAACAACGATGGGTATTCGAAATTACGGTAATAATAATGTCGTATTAGCGAATCTACCATCTAATGCGGGTAATGCGCAACGTCTTGTGTCCGCAACATTACAAGCTGTTAGTACGGCACCAACTGGCAAAGGAAAATATATTGATTATACAAATAGTACAAACTATGCAACTCTTTTAACAGGTGCTTCGTCTAGTATAGCAGTAAAATATGTTTTAGATGAAAACTATAATACGCTTCCACTAGATGGTCATTTATCGCTAACATCTGAGAATAATACTTTAAATGTTAACGGCTTGAACTATACTGCAACGAAAGCTGGCGATGATCGTATTTTCATCAATCACGATGGCACACCTGTTCAATCCTACCAAGTGAAAGTAGTAGATGCTCCAGCAACAATGAACGTTGCACCAAAATCAAAAACAGTAGGAGCCGGCGAAACGGTCAAATTTACTATGGATGCAAAGGATGACGGTGGTAAACCTCTAGTTTACAATCCTTCACAAGTTAAATGGTCTGTAGAAGGTAATATCGGTACCATTACTAGTGATGGTAAATTTACAGCTCAAAACCCAGGTGCTACTGGTAAAGTAGTAGCGACTTTAGGAACAAAACGTGAAGCGGCTACGGTGACTGTAGCAAAAGCTTCGCTGTTTAAAGATATTCCAAGTAATTATGTGTACTACAAAGAAATTGAGTATTTAACAAAAAATAATATTATTACAGGTCAAGCAGATGGCACATTTAGACCAAATGACAAGCTTACACGTGCACATGCAGCAGTTATTATTAGTCGTGCACTTGGTTTAAATACATCAAACGTAAAAAATCCAGGCTTCAAGGATATTCCTGCGAATCACGTTTATTATAAACAAATCGCGGCTGTAGTTGAGTCTGGCATTATGAGTGGTAAAGGCGACAATACCTTTGATCCAAATGGTACTTTAACTCGTGCACAAATGGCGAAGGTTGTAGCATTAGCTTATAATCTAAAAGGAACAAGCAGCATTAACTTTAAAGATGTTTCGAAGGATCATTGGGCATACACATTTGTTCAGCAGTTAGCTGCAAATAAAATAACAACTGGCTATGGTGATAACACCTTTAAGCCAAATGATGCGATTAATCGCGCTCATTTTGGATTATTCCTTTATAGAGCAATCCAGCAATAATAGTAGTTCTTAAAGAAAGACTTAGCATTTGAAAAATAGCAAACTAGTAATTTTACCTAGTTTGCTATTTTTCTCTTTCATTAAAAAGGTGCTGAAGTGAGCGATTTTGGTTTATCGAGTAGGGCATGATATTTATATAAAACTAATGCCATGCGTATAAGTTGATCGGAGTCGCCCAGTCGGAACGAAGATCAACTCTATGTTCTGGTGATGAGCTTTTTTTTACCATATTATAAATCTACTAGCAATTTATGAAGCTCACCTTTTCTTACTATTTTTAAAAAGAACGAAAATGTGCAATTGTGGTATAATCTCAGTATTAAAAAGTAAAAGGATGTTTTTTAATGAAAATAGGCATTGTGGGGAATTACGGCAATGATAATAATGGTGATGAATCAATATTATACGGCATTCTTCAACAAGTAAAACAAACATTTTCGGTAACTAGTGATGACATTACCGTTTTTAGTAATAACACACAACAAACATCCGAACGCTATGGGGTACATAGCTATCCATTGTATTACAGAAAGAGTAATTTATTTAAAACGTTTATCCATACTTATAAAAACAATAAACAATTTGTATCCACATTTGACCTCCTCATCATTGGTGGTGGTGGTATTTTAATGGATTTTTATAAACGTGAGGCACACCTGTATGGTGCGTATGCAATGATGGCAAAACAAAGTAATGTTCCCTACATTATTTACGGATGTGGCGCAGGACCACTGGATACGATTTCTGGAAAAATTAGTATTCGTGCAATGTGTCGTTATGCAGCAAGTATCTCTGTACGTGATCCCCAGTCTAAAAAGCTTTTGCAAAGTATTGGGGTGAAAAAGCCAATAGAAATTATTGGCGATCCTGCATTTACATTAAAAGGGGATCGTCAACATTATGCCGAAAAACCAGTCAAAATAGGTGTATCAGCGGTTCCGTACTATAATGCTAACTATTGGCCAGAGGGAAATGTTGAAAAATATGATGCGTACGTTACAGGCATGGCGAAAAATCTAGATGAGGTAATTTCTGAGCATAATGTCAAAATTACATTTTTTGCAACGAAGTACCCGCAAGACGTCACTGTGACAAAGGATATTCAGAAAAAAATGCAACAACGTGCACATACTGAAATTATTGATGAAAATTTGGTGCCGGAGCGATTACTTGATGTAACTGAGGAGCAGGATATTATTATCGGTACACGTCTACACTCGCTTATTTTGGCAACCAATTCGGAAACTCCTATTATTGCGGTATCCTATCATACAAAAGTACAGGATTTTATGTCCTTTGTTGGCGCATCAGATCGTTGCTTACAAATGCAGGATATAGAGGATGATGCGAAGGCTCTATCCACATTAGTTGGCAAACTAAGTAGTAATTGGGAGCAGTCGGTTGCGGAAACGAAACAAATTGCTACCCATATTCATAAAGAGGCCATGCGTGGTCAGGAATTAATGAAAAAGGCAGTGACACGTCTATGAAAAAAATACTCGTCATTAGTAATATGTATCCAACATCTGATCATTTATCATTCGGTATTTTTGTGAAAAACCAAGTCACTGCACTTGAAAAAGCAGGACTAGACGTAGATATATCTGTTAATACTAATCCGGCAACAGGTAAGAAAAACACCATTATGAAATATACAAAATGGGGTTTATCGACATTGATGAAAGGTTTAAAAAACAGAAAGTCTATTGATGTCACACATGCACATTATGTGTTTCCATCTGGTATGCTGTCGCTACTTTTAAAGAAAATGTTTGGTATACCATTTATCGTTACAGCTCATGGCGGCGATATTGAGCGCATGGCGAAGAAGAACACAAGAATTCGCAATTGGACAGCGAGTATTTTACGTGAAAGTGAACACATTATCGCAGTAGGTCCTGTCTTAGCTCAACAAATAGAACAAGATTTTGGGATTGAAAAAGGTAAAATCTCTGTCGTTAGCATGGGTGTGAATCGTGAGGTTTTCACAAAAGGAAATCAAGCAGCAATGTGCAAAGAACTGCAAATAGCTTCTGAGCCATTCAGATTTTTATTTGTAGGAAATGTTATTAAACAAAAAGGCGTTGAGGAGCTGTTACAAGCTTTCCAAATGCTAAAAACAAAGGTATCTCGTCCTATTGAGTTAAATATTGTAGGTTCTAGAAGAGACCAAGCATTTTTCCAATCCTTGCAACCATTAATCAGTGAAGACGTCAAATTTATAGATCCACTAAAACAACAAGAACTAGTGAAGTGGTTCCAAGCAAGTGATGTCTTTGTATTACCATCCCATCTAGAAGGGTTTGGATTAGTGGCATTAGAGGCATTAGCGACAGATACACCGGTTATTGCTTCAAATGTAGGTGGACTTGTATCTTTGCTTGGAGAAGGCGCAGGGCATTTAGTGGAGCCCGAAAATGCTATGGTTTTATCTGAGGAGATGCTGCGTGCAGTGAACACGCCAAAAGAACAATATATGAATCGTGAAGCGGTCGACAAAGTATTAGCCATTCACGATGAAAAAAATATATCAGCTCGCTGTATTGAGATTTATAAGTCGGCCATTGAAGGTAGGGATGACTTATGAAAAATTTTTTAAAAGTAATCGGAGCGGTTGCGATTATTAATATTGTAGCTCGTGTTTTTGGATTCTTACGCGAAGTGATTATTGGTTCTCAATATGGTAGTAGCCATATTGCTGATAGTATTTTCACAGCTTATACAATTCCAAATTTTTTATATCTAGTCGTAGGTGGTGCATTCACTACTGCCGTCATCACGATTTATAATCGAGAAACGACGGACCGTGCACTATTTGTTAAACAGTCCTTTACAATTGTTTTGTTAACCGTTTCCATTATGACCATTGTCATGTTAGCATTCACGAATCCGATAATGGACATGTTTAATCAAGCTAAAGCTGAAAAGGGCAGATTAAGTCAAAGTGATTTAGAGTTAGCTAAAAATCTATATTATTGGATGATGCCATCGTCAATCTTGCTCGTATTATCCTCATGGTATAGCGGATTGCTAAACGCAAATCATAAATTCCATTTGTCTAGTTTTGCCATTTTAATTTATAATGCAGTGTTTTTATTAATTGCTGTAGTTTTATCTAATATTAAAAGTATCGGTGCAATTGGATATGGGATTAGTGCATTAGCAAGTGCGATCATAATGATATACTTCTTAATTGCCGGCTATCGTAAAATGGGTTCGTTTAAGGTTGGTTTTTCATTTGAACGTAATAGTGCATCAAAGCAATTGTGGGTAATGATCTTACCGATTATGCTTGGTGGCGCTACCATTCAACTTTATGCATTATTACAGCGTGTTTTTGCAGGGATGTTATCTGAAGGAGCAGTAGCTGCTGTAAACTATGCCTCAAGGCTTATGCAATTCCCACAAGCTATTTTAATTACAGCAGTAACAACTGTTATCTTCCCGATTTTGAGTAAAAAAGAGGGAGAGAACGACCATGCTTCCATTAAAAGCTTATACTCAAAAGGGTTACATTATCTATTGTTGTTACTTTATCCTGTAACAATCTACTCATATTTTTACTCAGAGAATCTAATACAGGTTGTTTACCAACGCGGTAATTTTGATGCACTTTCAACGGCAATTACTACACCAGTAATGGCAATCTTCTGTTTATCGATGTATTTTTTAGCCGCAAACATGTATATAACGCGCTTTTATTATGCAAAGGGTGACTCAATGGCACCTGTTGTCTTCAGCTTAATCAATGTATTCGGTGTTAATATTGCCGTTATTATGTTACTTGTCGATAAGTATGGAGCAGAAGCAATTGCCTGGGGTACATTTGTAAGTTCAGTAACAAACTTTATTATGCTGATTGTTTATGCAGGCTTTAAATATGATCTGAAAATGGGGATCTTCAGCAAAGAGCTTCAATTTTTCAGAGCAGTTCCGCCAATGATTATTATCACGATTGTTTTGTATTTTTCAAGCAAGTTTTTAGTATTTGACAACAGATGGATAACTTTCATTGTAGGCCTTGTTATTTTTAGTGCAGTGGTTGTTGGCTCGTACTTATTATTTGGTGTGAAGGAAGTAAAAGAATTTAGTGATAAACTAAAAAAGAAATTTTTAAAATAATATAGAAAAAAGTGGGTATCTTAGGAATAATTTGATACCTGCTTTTTTTTACGTCATTTGAAATAAAACTTAGATTTGTTGGACACTATAAGTACTTTTGGTGAAAAAATTGTCATTATTATAATATTTAATAGTAAAAAAATAGGAGCTATATTATAATTGATTTTATTCAGCGAATATGGATTTTTTGGCGTTACTTTGTAATGCTTGAAGGGATATGTTTACTACAAAAAAGATAAGGTGAGAAGTATGGCAAGAGGTAGGAAAGTTAATTCAAATGGTGAACGAAGCAAACAACTATTGCTTGAAAAGGCTTTGGAGCTATTTTCTGAAAAAGGGTATCATGATACTAAAATTAGTGACATTGTAAAAGCTGCTAATGTAACACAGCCAACTTTTTATTTATATTTTGAAAGTAAGGACTCTCTGTACAACGATCTGAATAAACGATTTCAACTCGGATTTGATGAAATTATGAGTAGACAATCAGAAGAAGTTGAAAAGGGAGTAGACAGTTTTGTTAGAGTGCTAAAGCAAAAAATACATATGTTATTTGTTTACATAATCGAAAATCAAAAATTAACAAAAATTGGATTATTCGAATCTGAGCAGTCAATTTTAGTTAAATCTCAGCTTACACAGCAGCTTACTCACCTTATACATCGTTATGATTGTGCTCATGTATTACAATCATATTGTGCAGATATTAACATAATTGTAGATAGTTTTGTAGGATCCTTGGAGCGTCTAATATTAACAAATTTACTTGAACAAAAAAAACTGCCATGCGAGCTAGCAAGCGACTTAGTTCATTTATATTTTTTAAGAGAAGTAACAACATATATTTCACAGGCCGAATAAAGGGCTTGGTTAGTTATAAATTAAAAAACTCCTCTCACCACTACTTAATGGTGAGAGGAATTTTTTATTTCTTAGCTGTAATATGAAGATAAACGCCTTTTTGAAGCTTATTGCCTGTTTCTTTTTGAATAGATGGATGAACAAGAAGCATATACTCTTGCCCACTGTTTAACGGCTCTGATGGGGTAACAAGTAATGAATGACCATCAACTTTTGTAGTAATTGGTACCTCGTTACCACCTAAAGCGACGAGCTGTACACTGCCTTTAGCAATCTGCGAAGAGAGTGCTTGTGAGAAATTTACAGTAAATGTTTTAGAGGTTGGTACATTTTTCAAGCTTGCAAGTTCTTTATAATTTGTATATTGTGCTTTAAGTGCATCATAATGTGCCTGGAAAATAGGAGCAGTCTTTGTTGGAATGTTTGGTTTTACCCCAACTTCATTAATTGTTTTCCCTAAAGGACCTGTAAAATTACCGATAGTAAGCTTTAAATAGCTACCATCATGTAATTCGAAAAAGCCCTGCATACAGCCTTTTCCATACGTAGTTTCTCCATATAAAATAGCAGATTGCTGGTCTTGTAATGTTGCTGCTAACATTTCAGAGGCGCTAGCACTATAACGGTTTACGAGAATACGTGTATCAGCTGGGAATTTTTCGTTTTGAAGGGCTGCACGTACTTTATATGAAGCGTGTGCTTCTTGCAGTAAATAAGCAATTTTTGCTTTAGGGAATAGCCCTGCAATCTCCGCAGCTGTTGTCACATAGCCGCCACCATTGTTTTGCAAATCAAATATAAATGAGGTTGCACCACGCTGTTTTAATTGAATAAGCGCTTCTTTCACTAGCTTTGCACCGTCTTCTGAGAAGGATGACATAGCAATATATCCAACATTCCCAAATAGTAATTCAGATACTACATTCGGTAATGTGAATTTTTTACGTGTAATGGTTGTAGTAGAAGTTTTACCATTTGCATGTTGGAGTGTCACTTCTACTTTAGTATCTTCATCACCAATTAATAAGGATGAGGCTTCTTGTGTAGAGCTTCCTACAACGGATTGCCCGTTTATAGCAATAATAATGTCTCCAGCAACGACACCTGCATCAGATGCACCGCTATCCTCAAACACTTGTAAAATATGAATGCCATCTTCATGCTCTTCGATAATTACACCAATTCCAAGTGTAGATAGATCGATACTATTTAAATATTCCTCAAGTTCCTTTTTCGTAAAATATGTAGAATAAGGGTCTAGCATTTCAATAATTTCAGGAATCGTTTTAGCTTTTTGCAAATCTCCATGGATGGTTCCAACATAATTTTCCTCAATAATTCCTTTGATTTCCTTTACAAGCTGTTGTTCATCGCTTGCAGCAGAAGCGTTTGTAAATGGAAAGATGAAGAAGCTTAGAACGAATACGAAAGACCACAATACTTTTTTCATAGGGCACACCTCTTTCTAATTATTTTTATTATACATGAATTTCCATATAACCGTGAATAGGAAAAGAAGGGTATTTACAACAAAAAAGAATCTGCTAGCTTTTTGCGATAAAAGTAAGTCAATGCAAGATTCATAGACAGTCGTCTAAAGGAAGCTTGAGACTTACTAGCAAAAAAGAAGCAGATTCTACTTAGATTAAATTTCATTTTATTAGCTTATGAATGATAAATCCGATAAGCGCACCGATTATTGCAGGTACAAGCCATGCCAGACTTTGTTCGTATAATGGTAAAGATTTTAAAATGTTCACATATGGTGCAATATTAATGTCCATTTCCTTTAAACCATCATTCAGACTAACGAAGAATGTAGGAATTAATGCAAAAATGTAAACAATTTTTCCACCTTTAAAGAAGTTATCGAAAAGAGACAGAACCATTAACACCATCGCTAGCGGATAAATGATTAATAATACAGGTAGTGATGCACTAATAATTGTTTTAAGGCCTACGTTTGTTATTGCTGCACTGAAAATTGTGAAAATTACTAAAAACGTTTTATACGAAACTTTAGGAAATAGCTTATTGAAAAATTGAGCATTGGCAGTCAGTAAACCTACAGCAGTAGATATACACGCAAGTAAAATTGTGGCAGATAGTATGACACTTCCAAGTTTACCAAAAAGAGCTTCAGCCGACTTCGCAATAATAGCACCACCATTATCAAAAGTTCCAATTGCATCAATACTAGTGTTACCAATTTGTCCAAGTGAGATGTATACAAATGATAAGCCAAGAGCGGCAACAATCCCCGCGAAAATTGTCGTTTTGACTTGTTTTTTAGTATCTGACATACCCATGTCGCGCAATGCTTGCAAAATAACGATTCCGAAAACGAGTGCACTGAGTACATCCATTGTTAAGTAGCCTTGAACAAAGCCTTCAGTTAACGGTGAATTAATATATTTTCCTATAGCTGCCCCTGGTTCACCCATTGGAGAAATAAAGCTTTTAACTGCTAGTAGTAAAATAACGGCCAATAGTGCAGGCGTTAAAATTTTCCCTACTCGATCAACAAGCTTTGAAGGGTTAATAGCCAAGAATAGTATAAAGGCAAAAAATAGTATAGAAGTAATGAAAAGCGGTGCCCAATGATCTGCTGCTGCCTCTGGGAGAAATGGGGCAATCCCGATTTCATAGGATACAGAACCTGTACGCGGCACTGCAAAAAATGGTCCAATCGCTAAATAAACGATTGATGTAAAAATGACACCAAAGGTAGGGCTGACACGATTTGCAAGTAATTGTAGATCGCCACCTGCTTTCGCAATAGCAACTATTGCTAATAGCGGTAATCCGACACCTGTTATTAAGAAACCAATCATTGCTGTCGTTATATGTTCACCAGCTTGTTGACCTAATAATGGGGGGAAGATAATATTTCCGGCGCCTAAAAACAAGGCAAATAATAGTAAACCTACTGCTAAATTTTCTTTGATGAAAAGCAAAATGTTTTTCATAAAAATTAAAACTCCTTTAAGATTGAAAAGATAAAACTTTCTAAAAATTTTAAATACAGAAGTGTATGTTATCATATGAATACTAATCTTGCAATTAATATTCTCTTATAATTTGTCAGAATCTGTCGGAATCAGCAAGATTCATAAATTGTTTGAAAAATAGTCAGTTTTTCCGATATATGATTTTTAGAATATCTAGTATGATAGACACACAAGGAAATATTTTAGCACGAACGGAGGCAAATTGGTATGAAAAAAACAAAAAAATTAAGAATCCTAGCTTTAAGCACTATTGCTACTTCTTTTTTAGCATTACAGACCGCAGAAGCAGCTACATATACCGTGCAAAAAGGAGATACTTTATCTAAAATCGCTCAAAACCATAAAGTAACAGTACAAGACATAAAAAGTTGGAACAAGTTAACGAATGATATGATTTATGTCGCGCAAAAACTAGAAGTTACAAAACAAGCTACTAATGATGCGGTAAAACCTTCAAATCCATCAACAACAAAACCGACAACACCATCAAAGCCGACAACTACATCCTATACAGTAGTTAAAGGCGATACATTATCCAAAATTGCTAAGCAATATAATGTGACAATAAAGGATATTAAAGACTGGAATGGACTTACGACAGACTCCATTAATATTGGACAGGTGTTAAAATTATCTCCAGTAGCTTCAATACCTGAGAGTGAAACAGTACTTAATAACGGATCTTCAGATGCGGGAACATCATCCGTAACGCCTAAGGACCCTACAACTAATGGACAAGCTGTTTATAAGAAAACAGTAGAAGTAGCTAATTCATTAGTAGGAACACCATATGTCTACGGTGGTAACACATCTGAAGGTCTAGACTGTAGTGGCCTTATTTACTATGCCTTTAATCAAGGTGGTTTAAAAATTGGCAGAGACAGTAGCGAAGGATATTTCTCCGGAAATACAACACAAGTTAAAACTCCGATAGCGGGAGATTTAGTATTTTTCCAAAATACGTATAAAGATGGAATATCTCATATGGGTATTTATATAGGCAACAATAAATTTATCCATGCAGGGTCAGACGGTGTTGAAATTTCGGACGTTACATACTCTTACTGGTCTACAAGATTAGTAGCTTATAAACGATTCGACGCAATAAAATAAAGTAAAGGCGATTTTTGCATATACGCAGAAATCGCTTTTTTCATGGAATTTAGATAAAATCGCTCGGTTGAAGTCGACAGTTTTGCTATAAAAAATGTGGCATCGCTGATAAAGGTGTCAGAATCGCTGATAAACCACCGAACATCGCTGATAAAGGTGTCAGAATCGCTGATAAACCACCGAACATCGCTGATAAAAGCCTTAGAATCGCTGATAAAACACCAAACATCGCTGATAAACGGTTGACCACCGCTCTATACGAAAATGAACAAATGAAAAAACCCTTCTTTCATATAAAAAGAAGGGTTTTTAAACACTCTATTGTGTTACGCGTGCTGTCCAACGAGTTAGATCTGCATCTTTAGCGTCAACAAGTTCTGCAGGGAAGATAAATGTCCATGGCTTTGTTGAGTTTGGTTGTACAGTTAATATTGGATCCATTTTAAATGAACCGTTAGCAACTTGTTTGCCTGTTGCATCAATAATTTCTAGTGGTAATTGTTCTAGATTAATAGCTTTATTATGTCCGTTACGAATGAAGATAGACACATTTAAATTACCATTGTCAGCAAGTTTCGCTTGTAGGCCAGTGAAGTTTACTTCTGTTTCACCTAACATAGGTAAAGTTTTTACGATTTTTGCAAGTTCTTCTTTTTGTGCTGCAGGCAGTTGTTTTTCCCATGATGGGTCCAATTCTAATTGGTGACCACGAAGGGAAACAAGGTTGAATGCAATTTTCCAGCCATCTTCTGGTACTTCATCGACTTTGATCGTTGATTTTTCAAAATCAAATACCCATGGACGAGCACTTTCTGCTGGAATTGTGCCAAGTGCTGCAAAATCGAATTTTTTAGATGCTACAAGCTCGTCATTTTTATCCATAATGAAAAGCTCGATTTCACCTAGTTCAATTGCTTGAGGTAATGATGAACGGAAAAATGCACGTACTTGCCATTTTTTAGAACGTTTATCTTCTTCAATACTAATAGAAGAAAGTGATAATTGATTTGGCTTCAATGGTTCTAGCTCGTTAGCAAGGAAATTAAAAATGTACTTTTGCTCTTGTGGAACATCCCATTCTGGATGGAATGATAGCTTAGTCTCGACATCACGATTATCGCTATTATTCGTAGTAACACTTCCTAATAAGTCTTTAGAGTCAATTGTGTTTTCTTGTACAACCTTGTCTGATTTTTTAAAGAATGAGAATAAGCCCATTATTGTACCTCCATTTGTGCTTCAATCATTTTCATGAAGCCTGTAATTTCTATAATAATAGAACGACGTAATTCTTGGAAATTTTTCCCGAATAATTCAAGTCCTTCACGTTGGTAAATTCGCATCGGGTCTTCTTGTTGGTAATGACGTAAGCCGATTCCTTCTTTTAAGTGTGCCATGTTTTCTAAATGTTTCACCCAGCCACTATCTAGGTAGCTTAGCATTACTTGTGGAATAATTGCTAATACTTCTTCGTTTTCAGCAAACTTGCTCATACGATCAAGTAGCTCTTGTTCAGAAGGCTGAATATCAGCTAAAATTTGTTTTACTTTGCCCACTTCACGGTCAATTGTGACAGGAGTCATGAATAGTGAGTTGAGAGAACTCTCCATTTGATCGTAATCCCATTCCACTGAAGGGAGATCATCTGAAGCAGCTTCGCGAACAGCGAAATCAACCGCTTCACTTAGCATTTTTTTCAGCTCACCCATTAAATCTTCACCAGTTAAAATTTTATCACGTAGACCGTAAATAACTGTACGCTGGTCATTGATAACATCATCTAATTTTAAATTGTATTCACGCATACCGTATTGAGAGCCTTCAACAATACGTTGTGTACGGTTAATAAGTTCTTGAGCCTCTTTATTTTGGATAATGCCTTTTTCATCGACAACCATTTTTTCTGAGAATTTTTCAACCTCTTCTTTTGCATAACGGCGGAACATATCATCTTCAATAGAGAGAATGAAGCGGCTTTCACCTACGTCACCTTGACGACCTGAACGACCACGTAGCTGGTTATCTACACGGCGGCTTTCATGCTTTTCAGTACCGATGACATATAAGCCTCCGAGCTCGTGAACTGCTTCATCTAGCACAATATCTGTACCGCGGCCAGCCATGTTTGTTGCGACAGTAATACGACCTTTCTGACCAGCTTGTGAAATCAGCTCAACCTCTTGCTCAACTGTTTTAGCGTTCAGCAATTGGAATTTTAATCCTTCTTTCTTTAAGTGTTCGGCAACTGTTTCAGATTGCAGTATTGACGTTGTTCCAATTAAGACAGGTTGTCCCTTTTCGTGACGACGTTTAGCTTCAGCTGCTACGTACTTATATTTATCTTCTTGTTTGTTGAAAATAATATCAGGCTGATCGACACGTTGACGTGTGCGGTTTGTTGGAATTTGAATAACTTCCATGCCGTACACTTCGCGAATTTCTTTTTCCTGTGTTTTCGCCGTACCCGTCATCCCGGAAAGCTTCGGATACATACGGAAATAGTTCTGAATGGTAATCTGTGCTTGTGCTTTGTTTTCTTCAGTAATCGTTACGCCTTCTTTTGCTTCAATCGCTTGATGTAAGCCATCAGATAGCGAACGACCTTCTAAAATACGACCTGTGAACATATCGACAAGCTCGATTTTGTCATCTTTTACGATGTAGTCAACATCACGCTTGAACATCACATGGGCACGAACTGCTTGAATAACGTAATGGTAAAGTGTTTGGTGTTCAAGATCATATAGATTATCAACATTGAAGGCTGCCTCAACCTTTTCAATACCTTTATCTGTTAAAGAAGTAGCTTTTGTTTCATCATCAAAATCGTAATCTTCTTCTTCTTTAAAACGTTTAGCTAGCATAGAAGAAATGCGATGTAGTTCATCATTCGCACCCATTTTCCCAGCGATAATAAGTGGTGTTTTTGCCTCATCAATAAGTACACTATCGACTTCATCGATAATGGCGAAGTGATAAGGACGCTGTACTTTATCAGCCAAGCTATGTGCCATGTTGTCACGTAAGTAGTCAAATCCGAATTCAGTACCTACACCATATGTTATATCTGCATTATAGGCTTCTTTTTTTGCATCCGGCTCCATCATCGGTATATTTAAACCAACTGTTAGGCCAAGGAAACGATGGATTTGACCGACAAGCTCGTAGTCACGCTTAGCTAGATAGTCATTAACCGTAATGACGTGAACACCGTTACCTTCTAATGCGCGTACATAGGAAGGAAGGGAAGCGACAAGCGTTTTACCTTCACCTGTAGGCATTTCTGCAATATTGCCTTCAGTTAAAACAAGACCACCGATAAGCTGTACATCAAAATGACGCATACCTAATACACGTTTTGAGGCTTCGCGTACTACAGCAAATGCGTCTGGGATGATAGATGTAATTGGTTCACCTTGTTCTAAACGATCCTTGAAAATAAAAGTCATTTCTTTTAATTCATCATCTGACTTATTGACATAGTTTTCTTCAAGACTATTAATCTGTTCTACTATTTTATAGTAGCGTTTTAATTGACGAGCACTAGTTTGCTCATTGTTGCGTTTAAAAATTGAGAACATGAAATTTACGCTCCTTTTAAGTTGTCTAAATGCTAGACACTACATTATTTTATCAAATTTTACGAATGGTGACTACATTTGACATGAAGCATTCTTCCAAATTGAAAAAGAGGAGAAATATTTGTGAAATAGTGGAAAATAAATAGAAAAAGTATATTTCGGCGCCTGTTCGTGCTATAATCAATTTGGATTTAAATGTAGATTATTTTTTGAGGAGGAGAGACATGCTCTACGTGTCTATAATAGCAGCTTTTGTTGCTTCAATTTTGTTAACTCCACTAGTTAAACGATTAGCGTTCAAAATAGGTGCTGTCGACGCACCAAACTACCGAAAAGTACATGCACGAATTATGCCAAGACTTGGGGGATTGGCGATCTTCCTTTCTTTTTTAATAGCTGTAGCTATATTTCAGCCGATTTTGATAATCAATGAAAATGGTAGTAATTTTTTACTTGCAATTATTATTGGTGCTTGCATTATCGTAGCAACAGGTGTCATAGATGATATGCGTGAAATTTCCGCAAAGGCCAAATTAGTTGGCCAGCTTATTGCGGCACTTATCGTTATTTTTGTAGGTGGCATTCAAATTGATATGATTACCTTGCCATTTGTAGGTGAATTAAATTTTGGATTCCTAAGTATTCCTTTAACAATTATTTGGATTGTTGGTATTACCAATGCCATTAATTTAATCGATGGCTTAGATGGTCTAGCGGCAGGCGTTTCAACGATTGCCCTTATTACTTTAGCTGTCATGGCAATTATTATGAGCAATATGTTCGTTTTAGCAATCGCAGCCATTTTAGCAGCATCAACATTTGGATTTTTATTTTACAATTTCCACCCAGCGAAAATCTTCATGGGTGATACAGGGGCCTTATTCCTTGGCTTTATGATATCAGTGCTCGCATTGCTTGGATTTAAAAATGTTACGGTCGTTGCATTAATTGTCCCAATTATTATACTAGGTGTGCCAATTTCTGATACATTCTTTGCGATTGTCCGTCGTGTACGGATGAAGAAAAAATGGTCTGATCCAGATAAATCACACTTGCATCACCGTTTACTAGATATGGGCTTCACACATCGCCAAACTGTACTCATTATTTATGGGATTGCCATCATGTTTGGATTAGCAGCCATCATTTTCTCTATGGCCAAAGTATGGGGTGCGATTTTACTCGTAGCTGTCATATTAACTGCAATTGAAGTTTTGGTTGAAGTCATTGGACTCGCGGGTAAAAACTACAAACCACTATTGAATTTTGTGCGGATATTTAATAAATAAAACGTTAAAGCAATCATCCATTTTCATGTATGATTGCTTTTTTTTATATCCCGCTTCATATAGTTTACTTTGGAAGTAGAAGTGGACGTGTTCAGGGTAACATAATAGAAAGAAGTTCGGGGCTACGTGTGGAAACTCAGGTAGAGTGGAGAATCGCTTGGGCAAGGTGAGAGAGTACTCGGGTGGGCCGGGAAACTGCTCGGGTAGGGTCGGAAAGTGATCAGGTAGACCGAAAAACTGCTCGGGTACAGTGGGAAACCGCTCAGGTAGACCCTAGAATTGCTCGAATAACATGGAGAAAAGTTCAGATCTATTAGTGTCCCAGACAGTAATTTCCTCGCTCAGAAAACATCACAAAATCATGCCATACAAAAAGCCTTTCCACAAATGTAAAAGTGGAAAGGCTTTTATAGTTACTGAGAGTTACCGTTATTTGTTGTATCATCGCCAACAGCGTTAGCTTTATCAGAATTGTTATTCGTTAAGCTACTAGATGCTTTATTAGTGCCAAGATGGTTTTTGAGTGTTTCAGATATTTCATCAACCGATTCTTGTTTTAATTTATAGTAGTAAACACCAGTAGACATATCGTCTGCACCATCTAATGTTAAAGAATCAATACGTGGCATCCCTTGTGATAAATAGGATAGGAATGATTTCATTTCACTAAATGTCATATTTGTCTTCATGTTATCACCAAGTGCTTTAATGACATCATCATATTTTGAAATGGATCCTACAGAAGAAACTTTATTGATAATCGCCGTTAAAATCTCTTGTTGACGCTTGCCGCGTTCAATATCATTGTCTTGCTTACGTGTTCTTGCTAGTGCAAGTGCCTGACTTCCGTTTAAATGCTGCATACCAGGTTCTAAGTTGATGGCATTGCGATCGAATTCGTCTTTTTCGTGTAACTTATACGGCACTTCAGCTTCGATTCCACCTAATGCATCAACAACGTCAATAAACGCATTAAAGTTCATACGAACATAATAATCAATCGGCACATCTAATAGTTTTTCTACTGTATCAATTGTTGAAAGTGTTCCACCATAGGCGTGTGCATGAGTAATTTTATCCTTATGTCCTACAGAAGGAATGTATACATAAGAATCTCGAGGGATACTTAGCATTTTAATTGTTTTTGTTTTATTGTTTAATGTCGCTAGGATTAGTGCGTCGGAACGTGAGTGTTCAGAGCCTTGCCCGCGATTTTCACTATCATCAACACCTACAAATAGGATTGAAACATTATCATGTACTGGTTCTACTTTCTCATCACGAAGTGCAGAAATGTCTCGACCTTTTAATTCTTCATGTGCTGAGTTTACTGCATGCTCTGCTTGCTTCGTAATATAAACACCATAAGCAGTCGCGCAAATTAGTAAACTAGCAACAAGAAGAAGAGAAACTTTTATAATTAGGGAAGCTTTAGAAGACCTCTTTTTGCTTTTTTTAGTTCTATTATTCATATTTGATATATTCTCCTCTGAATTTTGGGAATAATAATGCGATTAAACTATACTTTAGTCATGTACTTTTAAAATATGAGTAAATGATAAAATAGCTCAATATTAAAATTATACTATGGATATTTAGCTTTCGACAATTAAAACTATTTATTTCACAACAAATTCAATAAATTGAACATTCTCCAAAGTAATGTTTGCTTGTCCGTTTGTCATTTCCGTTACCCAGTTTCGGAAATGTTCTTCTTCCTCTTTTAATACGGATACAATAATTTCGACGCCTTCCAAGTAGCGAATTTCTTCTAATGTATACGAAGAACCTCGAATTTCATTTTCTACTTTGCCAAGCCAAGTGTAATCAATGGCAATATTCATAAAATGATGAAGCTTGCGTTCAACTACTTGGGCAGCAAGTAAACCTTCTGTTGTCGCTTTTCCATACGCACGAATAAGACCGCCACCGCCAAGCTTAATGCCACCGAAGTAGCGTGTGACGACAACGACCGTATCCTTTAATCCTTGTTTTTTTAGAACCTCTAACATAGGGACGCCAGCTGTACCACTAGGTTCCCCGTCATCATTTGCTTTTTGAATATGATCATGCTCTCCGATTATATAGGCTGAACAATTGTGTGTCGCATTATGATGCATTTTTTTTATTCGTTCAATAAAAGAAATTGCATCCTCTTCCGTTTCTGCACGTTCTATATAAGTAAGAAAGCGAGATTTAGAAATAACAATTTCGCTTTCTCCATATCCTTTTACTGTTAAATAGTTTTCTCTCATCAGTTTCAATCTCCTTTTAAGTAGAGTTCTATTCTATAATTTTCATAAAGAAAAAGCATTAAATTTTGACATGGTGATGCTATAATAGGTGTAGACTATGGAATATATGAAATTGGTCTATCAAAATGGTAAGTAATCATAAGACATTAGACTGGGGAGTATACTATGTTTTCAAATGATACCTTCGATTTAAAGTCGCTTGATGACATATTTAATCGAATGTTAGAAACAATCATGAGCTCAAAAGATGATATCTTTATTATAAGTGAACAGAGCCGAAGAAGCTTCGAAGATATGCAAAAAGAGCTAGAAATTGTTCGAAAACAAGTTTCAATTGTTATTGATGAAGGCGATGCTTTAGAAAAAAGTACACAGCTTGCTAAGCAAAGACTTGTGTTAGTGAGTAAAGCTTTTGATAATTATACCGAAGAACAAGTTAGAGATGCATATGAAACTGCACATGATTTTCAATTGAAGCTCTCCGTTATTAGAACACAAGAAAAGCAGCTACGTGATAAAAGAGATGATCTAGAGAGAAGATTAAGAGCATTACTCGATACGATTGAACGTGCAGATCATATAGTCAATCAAGTAAATGTCGTTTTGAATTACTTAACTTCCGATTTAAAAAATGTTGGTTTAGCACTTGAACAAGCAAAAATGAAACAAGATTTTGGTATACGTATTATTGCAGCACAAGAAGAGGAGCGTAAACGTCTATCTAGGGAAATTCATGATGGACCTGCTCAGATGCTGGCAAATGTACTAATGCGCACTGATTTAATAGACAGAACGTATCGTGAAAAAGGCATTGAATATGCTTTGGCTGAAATTGTTGATTTAAAGAAAACGGTGCGTAATGCATTATCAGAGGTGCGACGTATAATCTATGACTTAAGACCAATGGCACTTGATGATTTGGGAATTGTTCCGACATTAAAAAAATACTTATCGACAGTGACTGAATATAATCCTGGAGTAGAAGTTCATTTCCAATCGAGAAGCACTGAAAAACGCATACCATCAAACTATGAAGTATCTATTTTCCGATTAGTGCAGGAATGTGTGACAAATGCCATGAAGCACGGTAAATGTAAGGATATCTGGGTAAAACTTGAGTGGTTGAGCGATGCCGTAAATATTGTTGTAAAGGACGATGGCATAGGTTTCGATCCGGAGGTAGTTAAAGACCATTCCTTTGGTATTTTAGGTATGAAAGAACGTATCGAAATTTTGGATGGGACAATCTCAATTACAAGTGAGATAAATCGAGGTACGACGGTTTTATTTAAAATTCCGTTAGAAGTAGAGTAAAACGATTGTTGGAGAAATTTAGGGGGTAAAGACAAATGACGAAGATTATTATTGTAGACGATCACCAGCTATTCCGCGAAGGAGTAAAACGTATTTTAGACTTTGAAGATACGTTTGATGTGGTAGCAGAAGGTGATGATGGTACAGATGTGGTTTCTTTATATGCTGAAAATCAACCAGATGTTGTACTAATGGACATTAATATGCCGGGGAAAAATGGAGTAGAGGCAACGGCAGATTTAATTAATGAATTCCCAGATGCGAAGGTTATTATGTTATCAATCCATGATGATGAAACATACGTAACACACGCGCTAAAATCAGGATCACTTGGCTATATGTTAAAAGAGATGGATGCTGACGAAATCGTTGAAGCCATTAAAGTAGTTGCGAATGGCGGATCTTATCTACATCCAAAAGTAACAAAAAATTTAGTAGCGGAATTCCGTCGTCTTTCTGAGCATGAAAATAAAGGTAACTTCCATCAAACAGAAATTCGTCGCCCATTCCATTTACTAACAAAACGTGAATGTGAAGTATTACAATTATTAACAGATGGACAATCTAACCGTACAATTGGTGAGACACTGTTCATTTCTGAAAAAACTGTTAAAAACCACGTTTCAAGCATTTTACAAAAAATGAATGTAAACGACCGTACACAAGCTGTTGTTACAGCCATTAAAAATGGCTGGGTTGAAGTACGCTAATAGCATACATTGAATAACTTCTTTCAGCAGAACTGAAAGAAGTTGAAGCCTCCGGCGGATGTCACGGAATTGGTAAGGAGTTAATAAAGGAGGTTAGCCTAAAATCATCGCATCCATGCGATAACGGCTAACTGACCTGCATCGGAAAAAATGCCACGTCCTGTGGCATTATCGAAATGACCGACATCGTGTCGGCCCTCACGCAGGCCTAGGCACAAAGCCGATTCCGGACGCAATTATGCCGTGGCATAATTGATAGACTGTTTTTAAAGGCTACTATATTATTTAGTAGTTTTTAAAGCAGTTTTTTTATTGAAATTAAACCGCTGCTTTTGTGATGAAATCATAGAGAATCCCACCTCTATAGTGTGTGTAACCTATTCTCATCGACTGCAATAGAGGAACTTGCTAGCTATTAGAAAAATGCACTATATTAGCATTCCAGTGGGTAACGCAAAAATTGTAGTAATTTATACATAGAGATCATTTAACTTCTTTCAGCGGAGTCTCCCACCTCTATAGGTGGTGAGATGAATGCAGGTTTAAGTTACTTTTCAGGGGGGTACAAACATCCGCTGAAATAGAGGAACTCAGTCTAAGAACGCCACGTCCTGTGGCAATGACTGAGTGACCAACTTCGTGCTGCTGACGCTACGTTAGCACTACGCTTTCGCGCAAAAAACATCTGTTGGCCTAAAGCCTCCGGCGGATGTCACGGAAATCGGAAAGGAGTTCTTAAAGGATGTTAGCCTAAAATCATCGCATCCATGCGATAACGGCTAACTGACCTGCATCGGAAAAAACGCCACGTCCTGTGGCATTACCGAAATGACCGACATCGTGTCGGCCCTCACGCAGGCCTAAGCACAAAGCCGATTCCGGACGCAATTATACCAAGGTATAATTGATTTAGTGCAACATTTTAAAATCGTGGGCGTCATAAGGAAGATGTAACACCTAAATGTTGAAAATGCACAACAAAATTCCTACAACGGGATTTATATGCTACAATATGCGCGGGAGGTTTTTTGATGTTAAAGAAAAGTTTTCTAGCAGTTTTTACCTTATTAATGTTAACTTCATTAATGTTAACTGCCTGTGGTAATAAAAAAGATGAAATGAGTGCAGAAGAAAGACAAAAAATCATTGATGATGGAACTGTCGGGTTTGAAATGAATGGTGAAAAAATAACAAAGGCAGAAAATATCCCTGCTGTAGAAGAAAGAGCAATATTAGAAGCCTTTAATGAATATAATGCAGCTTTCAATGCAAAAGATATTGATCGTTATATGCAAACAATCTCGAAAAATCCAAAAGGTTTCAATTATGAAGAAGAAAAAGAATACGTGACAGAAGTATTTAAACAGTCAGACGTTAAACGAGATGCTAAAGATACTACAATTATAAAATATAGCCAAAATGAAGCACAGGTCCATTCAAATATAACATTGCATTTAGTACAAACTAAAACAAATGTGAAGCATGAAAGTGCAGGACAACAAGTTACAGTATTCGTCAAAGAAGATGGACGCTGGAAGGTCACAAGTGTCTTTTATATTGGAGATGACACGAAATCAAGTACTGGCAAATAAAATGAGGATATCTTCATTCAGGCTCATCACTAAGAGTTGAGGTTGGGCGATTTTTGGAGGATTAGCGTCAAAGAAAAGACACTAGTGCGAGCAAGGTAGAGACACGAAGGCAAAAAGCATTACGCCAAACGGCCCTATTTGGAACGGAAATGAACCCATATGGTGATGAGTCTTCATTCACTATAAGAAGGACTAATTGGATGAAGATTAACCTCTGTCGAATTTAGTTTTGCTAAGAGAAATATACATAGAAAATGAATGTGAAATGGATGCTAAGTTTAACAATTTAGCAGATGTCTAGAGTGATGAAAGAGTACTTATTCTTATTCAGCATTCGGACAAGATTACGCAATGTCGTAATTCATTTCACATTCATTTCTTTTTATCTTAATAAGTACTTACTAAAATAGGAGAACTCAGTTTAAGAACGCCACGTCTTGTGGCATTACCAAGCAAAGCGACAGCACAATTTGTTTATCTGTAGCGAAAGTAAAGCGACAGCTACAATTGCGCCGAGGCGCAATTGATTGTAAACTATGTAGAATAGGAGAGTGGACATGGATGAGGACAGCAATCGTAACAGATAGTACTGCATATATTTCAGCTGAGGAACGAGCACGCTTAAACATTCATATGATTCCGTTAAGTGTAAATATCTCAGGGCAATTATTTGCAGAAGAAGTAGATATCACGGCATCTGAATTTTATGATAAAGTACGCGGGGCAAAAGAATTTCCAAAAACAACGCAGCCCCCAATTGGCGAATTTGTCGCTCTCTTTGAAGAGTTGGCAAAAGAGTATGATGAGGTAATATCTATTCATTTATCAAGTGGTATCAGTGGAACATATCAAGGTGCAATTCAAGCAGGCGAAATGGTGGAAGGCATTGATATGTACGCTTTTGATAGTGAAATATCCTGTGCGGTGCAGGGTTTTTACGCTCTGCGAGCAGCTGAAATGGCGGCTCAGGGCTTTTCTGCAAAAGAAATTCTCGCAACATTGGCGGACATGAAGCAGACAATTCGTGCTTACTTCATTGTAGACGACTTAGGGCACTTACAACGTGGGGGACGTCTGTCTTCAGCAGCGGCATTAATTGGCGGCTTATTACAAGTAAAGCCGGTACTACATTTTGTGAACAAGGTCATTGTACCTTTTGAAAAAATTCGTACGCGTAAAAAAGCATTAAAACGTGCTGAGGAACTACTAGCTGAGGATGCTAGAAAGTATGAAGCACTGGACGCTGTTGTGATCCACGGCAATTGCCAGGCTGAAGCAGAAGAATGGCTAGCACAACTAGCAGCAACCTACCCGAACGTTAACTTTACATTGAGCTATTTCGGTCCCGTAATTGGAACACACTTAGGTGAAGGCTCAATGGGGCTAGGCTGGACAAAAAAATAATCTTAAGTGAGACGGTCTCTACAGTAAATTTGTAGAGGCTGTTTTTTATTTAGGGATATATTCGTATTGCCGGGTGAAGCGGAAGAATCGCCGGTAATTCTTTAACATCGCTGATAAACCCGTGAACATCGCTGATAAAAGTAAGAGAATCGCTGATAAACCCGCCAACATCGCTGATAAAAGATCGGAAACCGCTGATAAACTCACGAAAATCGCTGATAAAAATCAACCACATGAAAGGAGCACAGCAATGAAATACAAAGGTTGGTTATTGCCACCTGCATTACGAGATTTTCATGAAGGGCGTATTTGGTTAAAGGAGCACGCCCCATTTTCAACAGTAGATATCGAGAAATCAATCAATCACAAATACTTCCTTATAATAGAAGGAATTCAAAAAGAACCACATCTAAAATGCAATCGTTGCCATAATGAGAATCCTCAGCAATTTATAACGTTTGATTGTTCAAGGTGCCAGCAGCAATGTATATATTGTAGACATTGTTTGAATATGGGTAGAGTGAGTAGCTGTACGCAATTGATAATCTGGACAGGCCCTCGCGCAATTAGGACAAGAAAGCATTCACTCGAATGGGCAGGGCAATTTACAGTGCTTCAACAGCGGGCAGCAAATGAAATGCTAGAAAGTGTGAAAGCTAAACGGTCTCATCTTATCCATGCAGTATGTGGAGCAGGAAAAACAGAGCTTCTTTTTCCAACTGTGCATTATGCGTTAGAGCAGGGCTTACGGGTATGTATCGCTACGCCTCGTACAGATGTAGTGCTAGAATTATATCCGCGCTTTCAAACGGTTTTCCCGCAAACGATAATCCATGCACTATATGGTGGATCGCCGAAGCAGGAGGGCTATGCACAGCTTGTGTTGGCTACAACTCATCAGCTTTATCGTTTTGAACGGGCGTTTGATGTCATGATTGTTGATGAGGCTGATGCATTTCCGTATACATTTGACGAAACCTTACAAAGTGCTGTGCAAAAGGCAAAAATAGAGAGCGCACCAATATTGTTGGTCACAGCAACACCTTCGCATAAATTACTTACTCAATATCAAAATAAAAGCTATTCTTTTATCCCGAAGCGCTATCATAATCGTCCATTACCAGTCCCTCGATTTAATTCCCTATGGAGCTATGAAAAAAGCTTAAAACGAGGAAAGATCCCACGAAAGCTAAAACAATGGACAGAGGAGCGTCTTGCACGCAAAGAGCCTTTTCTATTATTTTTCCCGAAAGTAGAGTTAATGAAAATAGCAACGCCTCTTTTCCAGTTATTAGATGCAAACATTTTGGCGGTACATGCCGAAGATCCTGAGCGTAAAGAAAAAGTGCTTAAACTACGTCATGAAGAAGTTCCGGGTTTATTGACAACAACTATTTTAGAAAGAGGAATTACGATAAAGAATGTCCAGGTTGCAGTTATTGGAGCAGAATCAACGATTTTTACTTCAAGTGCACTTATACAAATCGCTGGGCGGGTTGGACGAAATGCTGATTTTGCAGATGGAGACGTCGTATTTTTTCATCATGGCGTTACAGCTGGAATGGATGATGCACGTACAAAAATTCAATATTATAATATGAAAGGATTTCCGTAATGAATAAAATTGAAACACTTTGCTTATTATGCTCACAGCCACTGCAATCAGTAATTTCATGGGAAATACTTTTAACAAAACAATTTCAACCAACCATCTGTGATAGGTGCTCAGTTCGATTTGAACATTCCCAAACAACAACTGCACTTTATCAATATAACGATGCGATGAAAGATTATTTGCATCAATATAAATTTCTTCAGGATGTCGCACTCGCGAAAGTATTTCGGCAGGAACTATATGCGCTATTCAAAGATGAAAAAGCAACCATAATACCGATTCCTATGCACCCCCTCAAACAAAGGGAACGTACCTTTTCGCATATGGAGGAGCTATTAAAGGCTGCTAATATTCCTTTTATACAAATTTTAGAAAAGACAACGATAGAAACGCAAAGTTCCAAAAATAGAGAGCAACGAATCCAAGCAACACCCCTTTTCCGTCTGATGGCTGAAGCACATGTAGAGCATAAAGATTATCTTCTTTTTGACGATATTAAAACTACAGGGACAACTTTAAGGCATGCTACTGAGGTTTTATTAAATGCAGGTGCCAAAAATGTCAAAAGCTTCACACTAATTAATGGATGAAAATGCTAATGCATTGTGTATAATAGTTTATGAGTATATAAGATTCGTATTTATTAGCTGTTATAATGTAAGAGGAGGAAGAATAGATGGCAGAGGTTCGTAATTGTCCGAAATGTAATGAGTTTTTTAATTATACAGGGATCAGAGAAGTATGTCATAAATGCGCTCAATCTGAAGAGGAGTTATATCAAATCGTTTATCGCTTTCTACGTAAACGTGAAAACCGTGCTGCGACAGTAGAACGTATTGTTGAAGCAACTGGAGCTGAAGAGGAGTTATTGTATAGATGGGTACGCAAGGGGCGCTTGCAGCCTGCGATGTTCCCTAATCTTGGCTATCCATGTGACAACTGTGGTCATCTAACGACAAAAGGCAAACTTTGTACAAAATGTCAGGATGAGTTGAAGTCGGATTTACGTACATTTGACGCAGCGAAGGAGTTCCGTGACAGTGTGGCAGAACGTGATCGTGTAACATATCACGCAGAACGAAAACGTTAACTTCTTTAAGCGAGTGTCCAAACACCCGCTTAAAGAAGTTAAAGCCTCCGGCGGATGTCACAGAATCGGAAAGGAGTCCTTTGTGCAAGCACAAAGCCGATTCAGGACGCAATTATGCCGAGGCATAATTGATGGGTCTAAAGTGTGTTAATTTTAAACAAAATTAGCACACTTTTTTATATTTGAAAACTTAACATTATGTGAGACAATCCGAAATAATAGGAAGATAAGCTTTTTAGTTAGGAGGGTATTAAATGAAAATTACATCTTATGGGATTAATGCAGTGAATGCCTATAAAAATCAGGTGCGCAATGTAAAACCAGGCGCTAACAAGGCATCCTTCGCAGATAAAATCGAAATTTCAAAGACTGCACAGAAGATGCAAGGAGTTTCAACATACAGCACAGAGCGTGCAGAACGCGTAAAACAATTAAAAGAAGATATCGCTTCTGGTGAATACAAAGTGAACGCTCGCAAAGTTGCAGAAGATATGCTGAAATATTATCGTTTCTAAGGAATATCAGAAAGGGTGCTTAGCAATATGTCTATAGAAGCGATTTCTTCTACACTAACAATGCTAGAAAGAATGCATAAAAGCTTACTTGAACTAGCCATTAAAAAAACTGAAATCATTACAGTTGGGGATATCAAAGCACTGGACCAAATGCTCAAGGATGAGCAGGCGCATGTAGCGGCCATCGATAAGCTCGAGCAACAGCGTCAGAAACAGGTAACGGACTACCTTGAAGCAAAAGGATTTGCTTCAACTGACAAAGTAACTGTCGCTGATGTCATCGAGGCTGCTGAACAACAAGCAGACAAAGACACGCTCTCAGCAGTTCGCAATCGATTATTGCAAATCATCAACGACTTAAAAAAACAAAACGATTTAAATCAAAAACTAGTGTTCCAATCACTACAATTTGTCAATCTGACATTGGGTACCTTACGACCTCAGACCGAGCAAATGAACTACTCTGGTAGTGAGATTCGCGGAACAAATAAAGTTGCTAAAAAATCATTTTTTGATTCTCAAGCTTAGTTTCTTGCACCCATGCAAGAAATTTTGCTTGGAATTATAAACGTACATAAAAAGGAGGAAAAAAAATGCGCTCAACATTTATGGGCTTAGAAGCTAGTAAACGTGGTTTATTTACACAACAAACAGCTTTATACACAACAGGACATAATATTTCCAATGCAAATTCATTAGGGTTCACTCGCCAACGGGCAAATATGCAAGCGACTCCTGGTTTTCCAACTGCAGGCTTAAATCAGCCTGTCTATCCTGGACATCTTGGAACAGGGGTAGAAGTAAGCTCGATTCAACGCCTCCGCGATCAATTTACCGATCGACAATATCGTCAAGAAACGAATAAGTTGGGTTATTGGGATTCAACAGCAAAATCGATTTCGCAGATGGAAGATATCATGTCAGAGCCTTCAGAGTTTGGTATTAACCAATCATTTACAGATTTTTGGAAGTCAATGGAGGACGTTATTGACAATCCAAAAGATACAGCTGCTCGTCAGGTATTAATATCCAAAGGGAAAGCAATTGCTGAGTCCTTTAATTATATGGATAGACAGCTAAAACTTATCCAAGGTAATATCGGAAATGAAATTAATGTATCGACGGATAAAGTGAATTCAATGCTTAAACAAATTGCTGCTCTTAATAAACAAATTCAGGAAGTTGAGCCGAGTGGTTATGTACCAAATGATTTATACGATGCGCGTGATGTATTAGTAGATCAGTTAAATGAATATATTCCTGTATCTGTTTCATTGCAAAAATCAGGTGGTTTAGCAAAAGATGTAGCTGAAGGTTCAATGACGATTACATATGTATCAGCAGACGGTACTCCTATTAAATTAGTTGATGGTAGAGAATATGCTGCCCTTGCAACGATGGATACAAACGGTCAGCGCATCGATGGTGAGGTAGATGATCAAACGACAGGGAGCTACGCTAACTTTAAGGAAATTAAAATTTCTGCTGTTGGCGAGCCGCCAGGAGATCCAGCAGCAGGAATTGCAATTGATTACAGTCAAATGGACCCTGGTAAAGGTAAATTACGTGCATTGATTGATGCGTATGGACATAGCGGTGGACAAGGTACTTATCCAGAAATGCTTGCTAATTTAGATAATTTAGCGAAAGAATTTATATCAAAATTTAATGAAGTTCATAGTAAAGGTTTTGGTTTAGATGATAGTACAGGTCAAAACTTTTTCTCTGGGACGACTGCACGTGATTTTGACGTAGCGATTACTGATGCGAAGCAGGTAGCTGTATCTGATACGAAGGGCGAGGTTGGTAATAACCAAAACATGCGTAAGTTAGCAGAGCTACAATCGCAGGCTCAAGATAACTTAAAGAAAGGTACATTTCAAAACTATTATAAATCATTAGTAGGGGACTTAGCGGTTAAGGGACAGGAAGCTACGCGTAGTGCATTCAATTCTGAAACGATGCATTTGGAGATTTCTAAGCGTCGTGATTCAATGAACTCAGTTTCCTTAGATGAAGAGATGACTAATATGATTACATTCCAGCAAGCATACAATGCCAATGCACGTATGATTACAGTGGTAGATGAAACATTAGATAAGATCATCAACGGTATGGGGAGAGTAGGGCTATAATAGCCACTTAACTAAGAGGAGATAAATTTATGCGCGTTACACAATCAATGTTATCGAGTAATATGCTACGCAATTTAAATACAAGCTATAGTAAAATGTCTAAATATCAAGATATGTTGGACTCAGGTAAAGTAATTACAAGACCATCCGATGATCCAGTTATAGCGGTAAAGGGAATGGGCTATCGTATAGATCTTGATAAAAACCAGCAATACCAACGAAATCTACGTGAAGCAAATACATGGTTAGATACAACAGACGAAGCGCTAGATCAAGTAGGCGGAGCATTAAAACGTGTAAAAGAGCTTATTGTACAAGCAGCTAACGATACAAATACTCCTGAGGAACGTCAAAAAATCAATGCAGAAATGCAACAAATTAAGGAACAATTGCGTGATATAGCAAATACAAAAGTGGGAGAAAACTATATCTTTTCAGGCACGCATACAAACCAACCGCTTTATAATGATAAAACAGGGCCACAAAACCCAGGTATTACTACTGGAGGGCAGAAGCCAATAGAAATCAACGTTTTTGATGGTGTCCCAATGAATATTAACACTCCAGGTACTGATTTGTTTAAGGATATTGATGGGTTTATGGAGCATGTAACAACACTTTTAGAAAATGGTGCAACAGGTCCGGAGATTAGCGATGCACTTGGTTTAAAAGTAAGTGGCAGTGCAATTCCTGGTTTAGATAGTATTTATGAAAGTACATTAACTTTAAGAGCAGATGTCGGAGCGCGTCAAAATCGTGTAGAGATGATGGGAAATCGACTGAGTCTTCAAGAAGTTAATGTAACAAAACAACTATCTGCCAATGAAGACACAGACTATGCGAAGACGATTACAGACATGGTAACACAGGAATCCATTCACCAAGCCGCTCTATCCGTAGGAGCAAAAATCATTCAGCAAACCTTAGTAGATTTTATCCGATAAAATCTACTAAGGTTCTGCCCCGAAAGCGAAGCGACAGGGGCAAACGCGAAGCGAAAGGTTCTGCCCCGAAAGCGAAAGGTTAGGGGTAAATTTTATAATGAATAACAGAGCGTTTGGACAATATGTTCAGACGCTTTTCTTGAAAGGAGAGTTATAAATGAGACTTCCACAAATTCAAATTCACACAACTGATGCAAAAATAGAACTTGAAATTAGCAAGCCTCAACAGCATATTGAACAGCCAAAAGCTACTCAATCTATTGAACAACCAGCAGCCATCTTAGAGATTCATACAACTAGAGGCGTTTTACAAATCGACTCTTCCCAAGCAAGACGAGATATAGGGATGATAAGCCCTTTGGAGTCTAGTGCAAACTATGCAGAAGAAGGTAGACAAGGGGCACTTGAGGGAATGGCACGTAGAGCAAGAGAGGGACGTCAATTAATGGAGAATGCAGGTAAAGGACTAGGACGTGCGACAATTCAAAATATCGCAAAACAAAACCATGGACCTCATCGTGTTCCATTTAACATTAAATTTGTACCTTCTGTAGGCTCTGTTAAAATCGACTACACACCAGGTACTACAGAAATTAATTTTGAGAGAAGAGAACCAATAATTGACGCAAAGGTGAACAAACCTATTATCGACTACACACCTGGTAACGTAACTAGTACAATGGTACAAAGACCAGATGTTAACATTGACGTCATTATTTAAAGGAGCGCATGAAAGAATGAAAATAGCTACTAAATTTTTAGGTGAAATCGAAATTAAAGAACAAGATATTTTAACATTTGAGCAAGGTTTATTAGGTTTGGAAGATTACAAAAAGTTTGTGTTACTGCCAATAGATGCAAATCTTCCATTAGTATTGCTCCAATCAGTTGATCAAATGGAAATTGGCTTTGTAATAGCGTATCCATTTGCCTTCAAAAAAGATTATAGCTTTGATATTAGTGACGAGGATCGTGAGCAACTACAAATTGAAAAAGAGGAAGAAGTTCTTACATATACTATTGTTACAATGAAAGAAACTTTAGAGGATTCTACTATTAATTTGCTAGCACCTATAATTATTAATATAGATAAAAAATCAGGTAAACAAATTGTCCTCCAAGATAATAAGTCGTATCCACTACGCTTCCCAATGCAAACATTGGAAGGAAGTGCGAAATAATGCTAGTGCTCTCACGTAAAAAAGATGAATCTATTATGATAGGTGATCAAATAGAAATTAAAATATTAGCAGTGGATGGCGAACAAATTAAAATTGGCATTGTAGCACCCAAAACAGTGAAAGTACATCGCTCCGAAGTTTTTGAAGCTATCCAAGCACAGAATAAGGAAGCATTATCAACATCATCAAGCTTCTTAGAACAGCTAAAGAAAAAATAAAGACTATGTGCTTTAGCTAAAATTTTAAACTAGCAATCTATTACATAAAAAAATAAAAAAATTTTTAAAAAACTATTAAACATTTCCAACTAATTACGATATATAGATTGTAAGGGGCAGGAAGTACATACATACTACCTAATCCGAAATTCCACACGGATGTGGAATAACAAAACAAACATTCAAGGAGGAATTCCAAATGAGAATTCAACACAACATTTCAGCTTTAAACACACACCGTAACCTTTCTTTCAACAACACAGAAGCTTCTAAAAACCTTGAGAAGTTATCTTCGGGTTACAAAATCAACCGTGCTGGCGATGACGCTGCTGGTTTAGCAATCTCTGAAAAAATGCGCGGACAAATCCGTGGTCTTGACATGGCAACTAAAAACTCTCAAGACTCAATCTCTTTAATCCAAACGGCTGAGGGTGCGCTTAACGAAACACACGCAATCCTACAACGTATGCGTGAATTAGCAGTTCAATCTCGTAACGATACTAACGATGAAGCTACTAATGACCGTACTAACCTAAACGATGAAGTTGCGCAACTTCAACAAGAAATTACACGTATTGCAAATCAAACTGAATTTAATAACAAAAAATTATTAAATGGTTCTCAAAGTACAAATGGATTAACATTCCAAATTGGTGCGAATACAGGTCAAACTATTAACCTTAAAATTACAACAATGACAGCAACTAAATTAGGTGTTGCTACTGCTGCTGTAAAAGTTGATAAAGGTTCTGCTGCTTCGAAAGCTATTGCTACTATTGATGCTGCTATTAACACAGTTTCTAAAACTCGTTCTGGTTTAGGTGCTGTACAAAACCGTTTAGAACACACAATCAACAACTTAGGTGCTGCTTCAGAAAACTTAACAGCTGCAGAATCTCGTATCCGTGATACTGATATGGCAAAAGAAATGATGAGCTTCACTAAAAACAACATTTTAATGCAAGCTGCTCAATCTATGTTGGCTCAAGCTAACCAACAACCACAAGGTGTTTTACAATTATTACGATAATCAATATAAAGACCTATTAATACAAAAACAACCAGTCGGCGAAAAAAATCGTCGACTGGTTGTTTTTTAGGATAATATTAAATATAGTAGTATGAAAAATTTAAGACTATATATAAATATTTTAGAAAATATAATGGATAACTTTATTAAATAACATTAATAGCTTGAGCACTAAAAGAGAGTATAAAATATTTTGTGTGAATTTAAGATTACGAAAAATATGAACGAATCGGCTTCAACTCTGGCAATTCAAGCAATGGTTCGTATTCACGCACATTACATAGAATACGGTGATTTAAACATCCAGACTCCACATGACCGCAACGCTGAGTTCAAACAACAGACCGTTGCACCCTATAAACGCTCAAATGACACAATAGAATCAACGGTCATTCATCTCTTCACAAAAGGGATTCCAATGTCGGAGATCGCTGGTTTAATTGAAAAGGTGTATGGCCATCATTACACACCGCATACGATTTCGAACATGACAAAAGTGGTCACAGAACAGATAGAAGCCTTTAATAAACGTCCCTTAAACGGACGTTATGTCTGCGTTTACTTAGATGCGACGTATATTCCAGTTTGGCGTGAACCAGTGTCCAAAGAAGCTGTTTATATTGCAGTTGGTATTCTTGAAGACGGCTCAAAAGAAGTACTATCCTATACTTTGAACCAACTGAATCTGCGCACAACTAGCAGGAACTTTTCACAGAACTCAAAGAATGTGGTGTCGAAGAAGTTCCTCTGTTTATTTTTGATGGCTTAAAAGGCATGGTGGATGCAATTTCTACGGTCTTTCAGAAGGCACAGAACCAAACTTGTCTATTATATGTAGCACGCAATATCTCACACAAGGTCTGTGTAGAAAATCGTCAAGAAATCTGTGATAACTTTAAAACAATTTACAAGGTGGTGAATAAAGAAGCCTGAATTTAGGTTATTGGGAAGGGTTAACCCTTCCCAATAACCAAATTCATTCCTTCGAACAAATCATTTAAATATCAAAAAGTGATGATCTATAAGAAAAGGTTGGATTGTCATTTACACAAAAATATTGACAGTCTCAACTATAAGTCGATTTTAACTATTAATTTTTATGTAAACTTGATATATCATTATTCTCGTCGATAAATAATATATAAGAGGTGAGAGTTTATGGACATAATTAATATAGAAGAATCTAAAGTAAAATTACCAACACTTAAATATAGAGGAGTCTATTTGCATAGTAAATATGATCCAGAGAATGAAGCAGTAAATTTTATTGAAAAAAAATACAAACCTGCGAATATACAAATATTGATTGGTTATGGTTTGGGATATATATACAAAGAGTTAGTTAATAGAAAATCATCCAAAGAAAAAATAATTGTTATTGATCCTTTGATAAGCAAAACTTGTGGTAATACCCAAGACTTAATTTTATTAGAAGAAATAAATGCAGTAGCATTAAAAAAATTTTTTAATAAACATATATCGGTAATAGATACGCTAAATATAATTATTTCAATTAATTATGACAAAGTATTAAAAGAGAATTTGAAGTTAATATTAACGATGTTGGAGGAAAAAGTTAAATCTAATGAAATTGTGGAGAATACAATACAGTTTTTCTCAAGTCAGTGGCATGAAAATTATATAAAGAATTTAAAATTTGCAATAAGAGATAATCCTGTAGGTAAATTATTTAAAAAGAAATTTACTTGTCCTATTGTAATAGCGTCAGGTGGTCCATCACTAACAAAACAAATACCTTTAATAAAAAAATATAGGGATAAATTTATATTAATAGCAGCCGGGACTACTATTAATTCTTTAATAAAGAATGATATAAGACCAGACTTTGTTATTTCAGTTGATGGAGGAGAAATAAATCATAAACATTTTGAGAACTTACATATTGAAGATTTCCCGTTAATTTATTGTCCAACCGTTCATTACGGTATACGTGAAAAATTTAAAGAAGGATATTATTTTTTACCGCTAATAGAATCTGATTTACAATTCCATTATTCCCGTTTTTCTAATAATGAAATAGATATTATTATGGACGGAAGTTCTGTTGCAAATTATGCATATAATTTAGCACTACTAATGACTACAGGACCTGTGGCAATGATAGGGCAAGATTTAGCATATACAAGTGGTTTAACACACGCTGAAGGAAATTTGAACAAAAAAAATATTCGAGATAATAGTGAATTTTCTCGAAAATTAATAGAGAGAGAAGGATATTTTGGAGAACCGGTTTTAACTGATAATGTTTTTTTGCAAATGAGAGATATATTTGAAGTGGTTTTACAATCCTTTGATGCAAATAGTAGATCTTATAATTGCACAGAAGGAGGATTAAAAATAAATTCATTTAACCAAATTACGTTTGTAAGTTTTTTAAAGGATTTCACAAACGAACCTGTGCAAATATCAAAAGAAAATATTGTAAGTATGTCAATACAAGCTCAAACGTTAAAGAAAGAGTTAGCTAAGGATGTTTCAAATATTAAAGAATTAATTAAGTTATTTGAGAAAGCACTAAACTTGTTGGACAATAATAATTCCGAAATAGAATACGAAGCTCATACTATAAACAAATTAGACGAAATTGATAATCAAATTCAAACTTTAATCAAATTTACTAGTCTTGAATTTGCATTTAATTTAATAAACTTAAGGCTATTTAAATATTTTAAAATAGATGAGTCTTTTGATCGAGCAGAAAAATTTAAAGTTTCATTTGATCAAAATAAATATATGTATAGCGAAATGCTAAATGTATCAAAAGATTCATTAAAGTTAATAGAAAAAGAAATAGAATATATTAAATAGGAGAAAATGACATGGAAAAAGTAATGGTAATTAAAGAAACAATGGAAAGTTATGATAGTTATATTGATAAGCTAGGTCCAGGCACAGAAATTATTATTAATCAAATTCAAAACGAAGAATACCAAGAAGCTAAACAAAATTTATTAAATTTGCTAGAAGGATTGATGTGGCTAGTAGAAGTAAATAATATGTTAAGTGAATTAAATTATTTTAGTTCTTTGGATAATAATAAAATAAATAGCTTGTCAGAAGATATGCTTGAAGCTATGGAGCAAAATGATTTTAATTTATGTGCTGATATTTTACAATATGAAGTTAAAGATCTAGTGAATACATTAAGAAAGTATAGTAATAATTAGGGAGCAATTTTATGAATAATTTAAAAGAAAAAACTATTCTTGTAACAGGCGGTACAGGCTCTTTTGGTAAAAAATTCATCAGAAAAGCACTTACACTAGGTGTAAAAAAAATCATCGTTTTCAGTCGTGATGAACTAAAGCAATATGAAATGAAGCAAGAGTTCCAAGATGAACGCATTCGATTCTTTATTGGTGATGTTCGAGATAAAGACCGTTTATACCGTGCGTTTGATGGTGTGGATATTGTGATTCATGCAGCAGCTATGAAGCATGTTGATGCTTGTGAGTATAATCCGTTTGAGGCAGTAAAAACAAATATTCACGGTGCACAAAATATCATTGAAGCTGCGATTGATCGTGGTGTAGAAAAGGTTATTGCACTTTCTACAGATAAAGCATGTAGCCCAGTAAATTTATATGGTGCTACAAAGCTAGCATCAGATAAATTATTTGTCGCGGCTAATGCCTATGTAGGAGAAAAGAAAACACGTTTTGCGGTTGTCCGATATGGGAATGTAGTAGGGAGCCGTGGCAGTGTTGTGCCATTCTTTAAAAAGATTAAAGATACAGGCAAATTACCTATTACCGATGAGCGTATGACACGTTTCTGGATTACCTTGGATCAAGGTGTGCAATTTGTATTAGATAATTTAGAGCGTATGTACGGTGGTGAAATTTTTGTGCCGAAGATTCCGAGCATGAAGGTAACTGATTTAGCAAAAGCGATAGCTCCAGAATGTGAAATTGAGATTATCGGAATACGTCCTGGTGAAAAACTTCATGAAGCGATGATTATGGAAGATGATGCTCGTCATACAATAGAATTCGATGATTACTATATTATTCAGCCAGAGCTTGCTTGGTGGCCTCAAGGGAAATTAAATGGTGGGAAGGTTTTACCTAATGGGTTTGCATATACCAGCGATAATAATACTGAATGGTTAACTATAGAACAATTAAAAGATTTAGTAGAAGAAATGTAGTCTTTGACTACATTTTTTCTTTAAGGAGGTTATATAGAATGAGAGATACATATTTACCTTATGGACAACAATGGCTAGATGACGAAGATATTCAGGCTGTGGTGGATGTATTAAAGGGCAGTTACTTAACAACTGGTCCAACAATTGCGAAATTTGAAGAATCTGTAGCTGAATATGTTGGTGCTAAATATGCTATAGCATTTTCAAATGGTACAGCTGCACTTCACGGGGCTTGCTTTGCTGCAGGTGTTGGTGAAGGAGATGAAGTTATTACAACACCAATAACATTTGCGGCGAGTGCAAACTGTGTACGTTATGTAGGTGGTACAGTTGTTTTTGCAGATATTAAGGAAGATACATATAATATAAATCCAACAGAAATTGAAAAGAATATCACACCACAAACAAAGGCAATCATTCCTGTGCATTTTACAGGACAACCTGTACAGTTAGATGAAATTCATGCTATCGCAAAGAAGCATAACTTAATTGTAATTGAAGATGCAGCACATGCACTCGGTGCTAAGTATAAAGGGCAAAAGATTGGTGCATTAAGTGACATGACGATGTTTAGCTTTCATCCTGTGAAGCATGTCACTACCGGTGAAGGTGGCGTCATTACAACAAATAATGAATTTTATTATAAAAAGCTATTACAATTCCGTTCACATGGTATTACGAGAGATACGAAGAGTATAATTAAAAATGATGGTCCTTGGTACTATGATATGCAGTTTTTGGGCTACAATTATCGAATGACAGATATTCAGGCTGCTTTGGGAATAAGTCAGATGGAAAAACTTGATAGTTTTGTTGCGCGCCGTTGTGAAATTGCACAAATGTATGATGAAGCATTTAAAGATAATGAGTTATTAATAACACCTCAGCAACTTCCAGAAAGTTATTCAAGCTGGCATTTATATGTTATTCAACTAAATCCTGAAAAACTTAATGCAACGCGTAAGGAAATATTTGATGCATTAGTGGCGCAAAATATTGGTGTGAACGTGCATTATATACCCGTGCATACATTGTCATATTATCAGGAGTTAGGCTATAAAGAAGGCTCAATGCCAAAAGCTGAAGCGTTATATAAGGTAATGATTACATTGCCGCTTTTCCCTAAAATGACAGATAGTGATGTATATGATGTAGTCGTAGCAGTATTAAGTGAGCTAGAGAAGGTGAGTAAATGAGAGTTGTAGCAATTATTCAAGCGAGAATGGGCTCAACACGCTTACCTGGTAAAATATTGAAAAAGGTAAACGGAAGGCCACTACTTTCCTATCAGCTAGAGCGTTTAAACGATAGTACATTCATTGACGAATTTGTCATCGCAACAACAAGAGAAGAGCAAGATGATGAAATTGTCAATTTTTGTGAACAACAAAATATCTCGTATTATAGAGGCTCTGAAACAGATGTATTGGCAAGATATTATGAAACTGCAGTTGAATTTAACGCAGACGCTATTGTAAGAATTACATCCGATTGCCCTATTATTGATGTACAGGTTGTTGATAAAACGATAGGTTTTTTTCTAGAATATGGCCATTTTGATTACGTCTCAAATACACTAGAGCGTACATATCCACGAGGATTAGATACAGAAATTTTTACGATTGCAGCTTTAGAAAAAGCTTATAAAGAAGCTTCATTAGAAAGAGATCGTGAGCATGTAACTGCGTATTTTTATACAAATCCTAATATTTTTAAAATTGCTAATGTAATAAATGATTTTGATTTTAGCAATTTTCGCTGGACAGTAGATACAATAGAAGATTTTGAACTAATTAAAAATATAATTCAGGCATTATACGTTAAAAATTCACGATTCACCTTACAGGACACGGTAAATGTGATGAAAGAAAATCCAGATTGGTTTCATATTAATGCTCATATTGAACAAAAGAAATTATAGGTGATAGTATGAACGTATTTATCCGAGTAGATGCTTCCATTGAAATGGGCACAGGACATGTAATGCGTTGTTTAACTTTAGCTCATAGACTTGAAAAAGAAGGAAAAAATATAGCATTTATTTGTAGACGTGCAGAGGGTGACTGTATAGATTTATTAGGACAGCAAGGCTTCTATGTATATAAATTGCCTATTAATAAAGGTTCTTTATGGACATATGTATCAGAACAATGGGAAAAAGATGCTGAGGAAACCATTGAAATATTACGCCAACATTATGTGGAAATGTTAATTATTGACCACTACTCAATAGATTTTAAATGGGAACTAGCTATACGACCATTTACTAAAGAAATAATGATAATTGATGATTTAGCCAATCGTCAACATGATTGTGATATTTTACTGGATCAAAACTTTTATTTGAATATGGATTCTAGATACGATGGTTTAGTACCTTCTACTGCGAAATTGTTACTTGGTCCAACTAATGCTTTATTACGTGAAGAGTTCATTGAAGCGAAAAAATATATTAAATCTTTTAAAGGTAAAATTGAAAGGTTATTTGTTTTCTTTGGTGGCAGTGATCCCACGAATGAAACAGAAAAAGTTCTATTGGCAATTAAGCCGATTATAGACCATTATAATTTAGTTGTAGACGTAGTTGTAGGTAATTCGAATCCGAACAAATTGAAAATCAAACGACTATGTAATGAAATTGAAAAAGCCCATTATCATTGTCAAGTAAATAATATAGCAGAATTAATGACACATGCAGATTTAGCAATTGGGGCTGGGGGAGCAACTACATGGGAAAGAATATTTTTACAACTACCCACAATTGTAATTGCTGTGGCAGAAAATCAGATTGAAATTGCAAAAGCCACGCATCAAAAGGGAGTATGTATATATTTAGGGCTTTGGAACGAAGTTTTTATTAAAGATATTCAAAATGCTATTGGAGAAATGCTCAATTCTAGTATTATAATTAACAAAATGATCTCAAATATGGAAAATTTCTTTACAGGAGGGAGCATTGAGTAAATGAATATATTATATTTAGGACCATACCGAGAGAGTTTTTTAAGTAAATTACAGGACGCTAATGAAGAAGTTTACAGAACTGAAGAAAAAATATCGTTAGAATTTATCAAATTAAATAAATTTGATTTTGTAATCAGCTTTGGATATAGACATATCGTTTCTCAGGAAATTATTGAATATATGCAAAATAAAATAATTAATTTGCATATATCTTATTTGCCATGGAATCGAGGGGCTGATCCAAATTTTTGGAGTTTTATTGAAGATACAAAAAAGGGTGTTACAATCCATTTAATTGATGAAGGTGTTGATACCGGAGATATTATTGTTCAAAAAGAAGTGAGGTTTCAAGATGATATTACATTACGTGAAACCTATAATATTTTAACAAAGGAAATTGAAGAACTTTTTTTTAGGTATTGGACAGCAATCCGCTTAGGCGATTATATACCAGTTGTGCAAAATAATTATGAAGGTAGTCTCCATTATAGTAAGGATAAAGAGAAGTATAATTATTTGTTAGTGAATGGTTGGGATACGCCCATATCTAAAATGATAGAAATGAGGAAGTAATATGGATTTTAATTTATCGTTATTAAACAATTCAACTAGACCATTTATCATTGCTGAAATGTCAGGGAATCATAATCAGTCCCTCAAGCGTGCTTTAGAAATAGTAGAGGCTGCAGCTGCTTCAGGAGCACATGCATTAAAAATTCAAACATATACAGCAGATACATTAACTCTAAATGTAGACTCTCCTGATTTTATTATTAATGATATCGAAAGTTTGTGGAAGAATAGGAAATTATATGACCTTTATAATGAAGCATATACTCCATGGGAATGGCATAAGCCAATTTTTGATCGTGCTAAAGAACTAGGAATGATTGCTTTTAGTACGCCATTTGATGAAACAGCGGTTGATTTTTTGGAGGAGTTAGACGTACCACTCTATAAAATTGCCTCTTTTGAAAATACAGATTTACCATTAATAAAAAAAGTAGCGTCAACAGGAAAACCGATGATTGTATCCACTGGAATGGCAACATTAGCCGAGTTAGATGAGCTGGTTCGTACGGCAAAAGAGGCGGGATGTAAAGACCTAGTGTTGTTAAAATGTACGAGTACCTATCCAGCTACACCTAATAACACAAATATCTTAACAATTCCACATATGAAGCAGTTATTTGAAGATGTGCAAATCGGGTTATCAGACCATACAATGGGGATTGGGGTGTCTGTAGCAAGTGTTGCATTAGGCGCAACGGTCATTGAAAAACATTTTACACTAAATCGAGCTGATGGTGGTGTAGATGCCACATTTTCGATGGAACTAGCTGAAATGAATGCACTTGTAGAAGAAACAGAACGCGCTTGGTTAGCTATGGGAAAAGTTACTTATGGTCCAACAGAAAAAGAAAAGGCGTCATTAAAATTCCGTCGATCTATTTATGTATCCAAAGATATAAAAGCCGGCGAGAAATTTACAAAAGAAAATATAAAAATTGTACGTCCCGGTTATGGATTACAGCCAAAGTTTTTCGATCATGTACTAAATAAAAAAGCTGGAAAAGATTATATAGCGGGTACGCCTTTAAAATTTGAGGATTTATAAAAAAACGAACTAAGAAGACTTGTAATAGATTATTTTTATAAGTGTATAGGATGTGAAAATATGAGACAAATATTAATACCGGAATATATGGAAGACTTTAAGTGTATAGGTAGTGCTTGTGAAGATACTTGTTGTGCCGGTTGGAATATAACAGTGGAGAAGAAAACATATCAAACATATCGTAAAGTGCGTCATCCGGAGATGGCTGAGAAACTACTAAAATATGTGAAGAGAAATCGTAAAGATCATGATGACTCTATTTATGCTAAGTTTATTTTAGATGACAATAAAAATTGTCATATGATGCTAGAGGATGGGTTATGTAGTATTCATAAGGAATTAGGAGAAGAATTTTTATGTAATACATGTGCTGTTTATCCAAGATACCTTTCACGTGTTGGTAATGTAACTGAAAAGAGTTTAACATTATCTTGTCCAGAAGCTGCGAGAGTTGTTCTACTACGTAAAGAAGGTTTAGGCTTTATTGAAACGGAAGAACCAAAAAATACACGTGGTCAAATTAATAAGGAACTAGTATTAGAAAAATATCCTTATTTTTGGGATTTACGGGTTTTTACAATACAACTTCTTCAAAGTCGCCAACAACCTATTGAAATTCGTTTAATTATTTTAGGGCTTTTCATACAAAAGATTGAACAATTACAGCCAAGTGAGTTGGAACATGAGCTACCACTCATTATGCAGGATTATCTAAATCGTTTAGATAATGATGAATTTATTGAATCATTAGAAAATATTAAAGGTAACTTAAATTTTCAACTGAATTTAGCACGTGCTTTAATTCGTCTTCGTATAACAAGTGGTATTGCTTCAGAGAAATATGTAACCATTCTTCATCAATTAATAGAAGGCCTAGCTTTGGAAGAGGATGAAGAAAAAGAAGTACAGGATATAGAAACAATCATTACGAAATATCAAGATTCTTATACTCATATATATGAACCGTTTATTAAAGAAAATGAATATATGTTTGAAAATTATATTGTGAACTATGTATTTAAAAATCTATTTCCATATGATTATCAGACAATATTTGATAGTTATATGATGCTTGTTGTCCATTTTACATTAATTAAGTTGCATTTAATTGGCATGGCCTCTAAACAACAACAATTAACGCAAGAAATGTTTATTGAATGTGTCCAACAGCTTGCTAAAGTTATCGAACATACCCCTACTTATTTGCAAGAGGTACGGGAAGGTATGGTGAATTTAGGATATACAACAATGGGGCATATGTTTGTGATGATTAGTAAGTAAACTATTAATATTAGATAAACATTTCTTCTTTTTGAGTGTTTTAATATTTTATAAGAACAGAAAATATTTAAGAAAGCCTTTGGTTCAGAAGCACATTCTGAGCTAGAGGCTTTTTTGATGAGAAAGGTCTTATAGAAAGTAGTTACTTTAAAAAGGTGAAACATTCCTAAAAACTTCCGATACTAAATATAAGAATAAGAAATGTTTAGGAGGTTATATTTAATGCGTATTGTAGTACAAGGTCAATCAACAGATATAATAACTGCTACGTCATCTAATATTCCTAAGAAAGTTGTTTTAGAGGAACTTCCGATGACAACTGTTAAATCGCAGTCAGTAGCTCAATCACGAGAACTACCAACTTCTGAAGATCAAGAGATATCAAAAGACAAGCTTCAAAATGTGGTTGATACTGTAAACGAGTTTTTACAAATAAATCATTATGCTTCTAAATTTGTGTTGCATGACGGTTTGGATAGTTATTTTATACAGCTTGTCGATGCTCAAACAGAAGAAGTCGTAAAAGAAATCCCGCCCAAAAAACTTTTAGATGCATTTTATGAGATGCAAAAGCTATTAGGCATGATTGTAGACAAAAAAATATAAGAAACTTTAGGAGGAAAATAGAATGGTCAATAGAATCGGTGGTTTAGCATCCGGTATGGATATCGATGAATTAGTAAAAAAATTAATGTCTTCGGAAAGAGCCCCTTTGAATAAACTATATCAACAAAAACAAAAGTATGAATGGCAACGTGACGCGTACCGTAGTGTAAATACAAAACTTAAAACATTTGATACTTATATTGCAGATAATTTTGTAATAAAAAACTTAAATTCAAAAACTGCTTCTAGCTCAAATTCAGACTTAGTGTCAGCTGTTGCCACAAGTAAAGCAAGTGGTACGCTTTCAATAGAAGGTGTTTCACAATTAGCTGAGGCTGCTCGTATTACAGGTGGACAAATTAATGCTACTGGTTCAACGCAAATGAGCAAGTTAGCTAGTGGTCCAATTACATTAAAAGCTCCTAATGGTAAAGAGATAGAAATCGATATTACAACTGATATGACAGTTGATGATTTTGTAGAGCAAGTAAATAAAAAGAATGCTGGCTTAACAGCAGTATTTGAAAATGGACGTTTCTCCTTCACAGCTAAAGATACTGGTAAAGGAAAAATTGAAATAACTGGGAATATAGCAGATATGAATATCTCTGGCCAAGACATGTCCAAGGAGGGTAAAAATGCTATTTTCCAAATAAATGGTATCGCGACAGAACGTTCATCAAATACCTTCTCATTTAATGGATATAATATTACATTAAAATCTACATTTAATGAATCAACAACCCAAATTGGATTTAATGAGGCTGCTCAGGAAAATTTAACAAATGCAAAGACAAACTTAGAGGATCTATATAATAAACTTGCGACTAAATATCGTGTAACTTTTAATATTGGTGATAATTATGATACACAATTTAACGCAATTATGAATGAAATTGAAACAGAGACTACAAGTCGTCAGGCAAAGGTAGATAGTGCAAGGTCAGCGTTGGATACTTCTAGAAATGTACCAAGTGCGGCAGTTCAAGCATTATCTGATGATGCGAAAAAATTTATTAATTCATTAAGCGAAAAGCAAAAAGTTGCACTAGCAGCGAAGGATTTCTCGAAGGATAGTTTAGAGGACTTAGGCTTAACACAGGAGCAAATGGATACATTCCAAGCTTTATCTAAAGATGATAAAGCTGCAATTGATGCATTAAGTAAAGAGGAGTTAACGCAAACAGCAGGAAATGTGTACGATGCTTTATCGGCTGATACGAAAAAAGCTTTATTAAGCAGTAACTCGTTAGCAGAATTAAAGGCTGATACAACACTCTCTCAAGCAGATCAAGATATTCTCGCACATTTGACAGAGGAGGATTATAAGGCAATTAAGGATGTTGGTACAAAGACGGGGGAATTAGCTTTAGCTAATACTGAATTGGCTGATGTTAACAGTGATAAAGCAAATTTAACTGGAACGAAAAACATGTATGATGATGCAAAGAACACGGTTGATAATGCTGCTAAACCACCAGCAGATACTGTAACAACTACCCCTGTTAAATTAACATCTACTACAAACGTAGATGAAATGATGGATAAAATTAAAGAATTTGTAAATACGTACAACGGTTTGGTTAAAGATTTTAAAGATCAGACAACTCAAACAAAGTATCGTGATTATGCACCTTTAACATCAGAGCAAAAAGAATCAATGAAAGAAAATGAAATTAAGCTTTGGGAAGAAAAAGCGAAAAGTGGTTTACTTCGTAGCGATTCACTTCTTCGTGACGGACTTTCTAAAATGCGCTCACTTGTTTATGAACCAGTGCCAGGGCTTGAAGACTCGAAATTCAATACTTTATACAGCATTGGTATTACTACAACGAAAAATTACAATGATGGTGGTACGTTAGAAATTGACCAGGATAAATTGCGTAAAGCGTTAGAGGAAGATCCAGATGCAGTAGCACGTCTATTTAGAAACGAAAGTGGTAAAGAAAAAGATGTTACAAAAGATGGTAAAGTTGTTGATACACGCGGCTATCTTGCAAATCTGCGTAGCTCAATGAAAGAGTTTGAAGTCTCGATTGAGCAAAAAGCTGGTCGTTCCTCAATGACAGCCTCTCAGTATACACTAGGAAAAAATCTACAAGATGTAGATACACGCATTTCTACATGGCAAGACAAGCTGAAAAACGTAGAAGCACGTTATTGGAAACAATTCACAGCAATGGAGCAAGCAATCAATAAAGCAAACCAGCAATCTAGTCAGTTAATGAAAGGATAACGTTTTTGTGATGTTTCTAATTAGCAAAGTAGGAGAATATTATGCAACTAATAGATCAACTATTACAGATATCAGCTAATTTATTTAAGCTTTTAGGTGATATTCCAAATGGCGAAGAGCGTGATGAATACATTGACAATATTAATAGGATGTTGGACAAGCGTGGAACTATTATTGAAGGTTTGGCTCAAGTAGGCTTTCAATTCGACGAACAGAATCGCATTCATCAAACGTTACTTGAATTAGATAATGGGATAAAGGAACGATTGGCTGCTGTCATGAGCGCCGTAAAACAGGATATGGCAAACCTACAAAAAACGAAAAAAAGTGAAGAGCAATACTTTAATCCTTACTCGAATGTTCGTGTGATGGACGGTATGTATTACGACAAAAAGAAATAACTTTACCTATTAGCTTTTTTTCATAAAATGGTTTAAACTAGTAAAAAAGTAACCTTTCAAAGGAGTTGTCCTTTATTGGCAGCAAATTTAACAGCACAAAATGCATATAAACAAAATAGTGTTACCACTGCTTCCCCTGGTGAGCTGACGTTAATGCTTTATAATGGGTGTTTAAAGTTCTTGCACAAGGCTAAACTGGCAATTCAAGAAAAGAATATCCAAGAAAAAAATACAAATTTAATAAAAGCACAGGCAATTATTAGTGAGCTTATGGCGACATTAAAGATGGATATCGAAATATCAAAAAATATGTTTGCTCTCTATGAATATATGAATCGTCGTTTAGTCGAGGCAAATATTCAAAGTGATGTCGCTATTATTGAAGAAGTTGAGGGATTAGTGACGGAATTCCGTGATACATGGAAAGAAGTTATTCGCATTAATCGACAACAGCAATTCGGTCAGGGTAACACTGGACAAATTTAGACAACACAAGAGGCCATCTTTTCATGATGGTCTCTTTTCTTTATAAGAAAGACGAGGCACTGCATTTTTATCATACAAAAGGGGCCATATAAATAATCAAAAAATAGGTCTTTAATCGGTGGAATATGTTACTTATTCCCTCTAGATGAAAAACATGCATCGTGTCATAATCAACTAAATAGATGTTTAGAATAGTATTGGGGTGGGTAGATGAAATTTAAACGCCAAGAAGGTTTTCGATTTAAGTTCGATGAGCCTGTTAAAATGACTTTTGCAATATATGAGGATGGTAGAGTCAATCAAGCACAAACGGCAATGGCTGTCTTGCTTGATATTAGTCCACGAGGTATAAAGATGTTTACTGAGGTGGATTTAGGTGTTAATCCTCCTCCATTGGATTTACGCTTTGTTCTTGATACAAGAGAGGTACGAGCTTATGGTGAAATCATTTGGAGTCGTCCTTTTGGCAAGGGCAAGCAGTATGGCGTGAATTTCAATGATCAAGAAGCGGTTGAAGATTTGATTGTTGAAGAGTTGAAATTGCGCCGAAGAAAAGAAGCTGATGAGGCAAAACTAAATAACATCCATTTATAAAGTGAAACTTTCATCAGTGGGGGATTTTGTTCATCCCTGTTTTCGCTGATACTGCCAATTAATGAGGAAAAAAATTTTTTTGTGAAAAAAAGAATTATTTTAGAGGAATTTCGCACACTTGTGTAGAAATATAAAGTATAGCAGTTATAAAGGAGGAGTTTACATGTTAAACTTTAACATTCGTGGTGAAAATATTGAGGTAACTCCAGCTATTCGAGAGTATGTTGAGAACAAAATCGAGAAAGTTGAGCGCTATTTTAACGAAGATGTTAACGCCAACGCTAACGTAAATTTAAAGGTTTACAATGACAAGCAAACTAAAGTGGAAGTTACAATTCCAATGAAGAACTTAACTCTTCGTGCAGAAGAGCGTCATAATGATATGTATGCTGCGATTGACTTAATTGTTGATAAATTAGAACGTCAAATTCGTAAGCATAAAACAAAAGTAAACCGTAAATTCCGTGAGCGCGAAGGTACTGGCCTTTATTTTGCTACCTCTCAAGCAGCAGCTGATGCAATAACAGAGGAAGACGAATATTCAATTGTTCGTACAAAGCAATTTGATTTAAAACCGATGGATCAAGAAGAAGCTGTCTTACAAATGAATATGCTAGGACATGATTTCTATATCTTTACAGATGCAGAATCAAACGGCACAAATATTGTCTACAAACGCAAAGACGGTAAATACGGCTTAATTGAAACAACTTAAACTTAATATGACCAAGGGCTCTCGCTATGCGGGAGCCTTTTTTATCTTCATTCAGTAGAAATTATCGCCTATATAGGTGCTTGGATGAATGCATGTATATCTTTTCAGCAAACGCCTACTGAATGAAGATAAGCCTCTGGCAGATATCACGGATTTTGAAAGGAGTTAAAATAAGGATGTTAGCCTAAAACCGTCGCATCCTGCGACAACGGCTAACTGACCTACGTCGTGTTACTGCCGCTACGTTAGTACTACGCTTTCGCACAAAAAACATCTGCAGGCCTAAGCACAATTCAAAATCCGGATGCATTGTTTATCTGTGCGAAAGCGAAGCGACAGCAACAAATGTTTTCTGTGCGAAAGCGGAGCGACAGCAACAACAATTATGCCAAGGCGTAATTGATATGATTTCTTTCCATGCTAGGGACTCTGTTTGCATGAATCTGTTACACAATGGTAAAATGAAAGTTGAGACTATATAGGAAGTGAAAAAATTCATGGTAAACCTATTAAATAAATTATTTGATTTCAATAAACGTGAACTAAAAAAATTAGAAAAAATCGCTGACCAGGTTGAGGGATTCGCTTCTCAAATGGAACAGCTTTCAGATGATCAATTACAAGCGAAAACAGAAGAATTTAAAAAACGCTATTCCGATGGAGAGAATTTAGAGTCGCTTCGTGCGGAAGCTTTTGCCGTTTGTCGAGAAGGGTCAAAGCGTGTGTTAGAGATGTACCCATTCCGTGTACAAATTATGGGTGCTGCGGCATTAGATGAAGGTAATATTGCGGAAATGAAAACCGGTGAAGGTAAAACGTTAACGGCTACAATGGCTGTTTACTTAAATGCTATTACTGGTAAAGGTGTACATGTTGTGACAGTCAACGAGTATTTAGCGAGTCGTGACGCTGAGGAAATGGGACATCTGTATAATTTCTTAGGCTTATCGGTTGGTTTAAACTTGAACAGCCTATCAAAAGAAGAAAAGCGTGCAGCCTATGAAGCTGATATTACGTATAGTACAAACAATGAGCTTGGCTTTGACTATTTACGTGATAATATGGTGCTTTATAAAGAAGAACGTGTACAACGTCCGCTACATTTTGCGGTAATCGATGAGGTTGACTCGATTTTAATTGATGAAGCGCGTACGCCATTAATTATTTCGGGTCAGGCTGGGAAATCAGCGCAGCTTTATAAACAGTCTAATGCGTTTGTTCGTATGTTAAGTGCAGAAACGGATTACACATATGAAGAGTCGACAAAAGGTGTTACATTAACAGATGCTGGTGTTGAAAAAGCAGAGAAAGCATTTGGCATTGATAACCTATTTGATTTAACACATGTGCGTTTAAACCATGCGATTAACCAATCGTTAAAGGCGCATGTAAGTATGCATAATGATGTTGATTATGTTGTACAAGAGGGCGAAATCATTATCGTTGACGGCTTTACAGGTCGTTTAATGAAAGGTCGTCGTTACTCAGATGGACTGCATCAGGCAATTGAGGCTAAAGAGGGCGTAGAGATTCAAAATGAATCGATGACGATGGCAACAATTACGTTCCAAAACTACTTCCGTATGTATCAAAAGCTTTCAGGTATGACAGGTACAGCGAAAACAGAGGAAGAGGAATTCCGTAATATTTATAATATGAGTGTTGTGGCGATTCCTACGAATAAGCCAATCGCTCGTGATGACCGTCCAGACTTAATTTTTGCTTCGATGGAAGGGAAATATAAAGCGGTGGCGGCAGATATAGCAGAGCGCCATAAAGCTGGACAACCAGTTCTTGTTGGTACTGTTGCAATTGAAACATCTGAAATTATTTCGAATTTATTGGATAAACATAAAATCCCACATAACGTTTTAAACGCGAAAAACCATGAGCGTGAAGCTGAAATTATTGCGAATGCTGGTATGCAGGGTGCAGTAACAATCGCTACGAACATGGCTGGTCGTGGTACGGACATAAAACCTGGGGAAGGTGTAATGGAGCTTGGCGGTTTAGCTGTAATTGGTACGGAGCGTCATGAATCTCGTCGTATCGATAATCAGCTACGTGGTCGTTCTGGTCGTCAAGGGAACCCAGGGATTACTCAATTCTATCTGTCACTAGAAGATGAATTAATGCGTCGTTTTGGCTCTGATAATATGAAGAACATGATGATGAAATTAGGGATGGATGATTCACAGCCACTACAATCTAAAGTTGTTTCAAGAGCAGTAGAATCAGCTCAAAAACGTGTTGAAGGAAATAACTTCGATGCCCGTAAACGTTTATTACAATATGATGATGTGTTACGTCAGCAACGTGAGATTATTTATAAAGAGCGTTACGACGTATTAGAAACAGACAATATGCGTATGCTTGTCGAGTCTATGATTCAAGAAACAATTGACAACGTTGTCGCATTATATACGCAAGGTGAGCAAAAAGATTGGCACTTAAAAGCAATCGATGACTATGTCGCAGCAAACCTATTAGATGAAGGCGTTCTGAAGGTGGAAGATTTACAAGGTAAATCTGCAGAAGAGATTAATCAGTTAATTTCTAACGCTGTCCAAGCACGTTATGATGAAAAAGAAGAACAGCTTACACCAGATCGTATGCGTGAATTTGAAAAGGTTATCTTATTACGTTCAATTGATACGAAGTGGATTGATCATATCGATGCTATGGATCAGCTACGTCAGGGTATCCATCTTCGAGCATATGGTCAAAATGACCCGCTTCGTGAGTATCAACAAGAAGGCTTTGCTATGTTTGAGGATATGGTTGCTTCCATTCGCGAAGATGTAGCAAAATATGCGATGAAGGCAGAAATCCATAATAATTTAGAGCGTGAGGAAGTTGCAAAAGGTCAAGCTGTGAATCCGAAAGAGGATGGCGGTTCAGCTCCGAAAAAGCAACCTGTCCGTAAGGCTGAAAATGTCGGACGTAATGATTTATGTCCATGTGGAAGCGGTAAGAAATTCAAAAACTGCCATGGTGCAGCTCAATAAGTTAACTTCTTTCGGCGGATGTTCAAACATCCGCTGAAAGAATTTAAAGCCTCCGGCGGATGTCACGGAATCGGAAAGGATTTAATAAAGGATGTTAGCCTAAAATCATCGCATCCATGCGATAACGGCTAACTGACCTGCATCACGCAGGCCTAAGCACAAAGCCGATTCCGGACGCAATTATGCCGAGGCATAATTGCTAGATTACGAAAAAGATCATTTTAACTGTATGTTAAAATGGTCTTTTTTTCTATGTTTTAGGATATCTTCACAATTAAAATAGACGATACTCCTGCTGAGAGAAGGCGAACCCCCACACGAAATGAAGAGGAAGGATGTTTCGATCTAAAGAGCTTCAATTCGTTAAATTATTAGATGATTCAGAGAAAAAGTATATAATACTACAACAATAGGTAAATAGTTCAATAAAAAGGGTAATGTCTATAACTTTTTTCTGGTTTATTATGAGTATATATAAATAGTTCGAAAGTTCAGAAAACTAAAATCTATTTTCTTTGAATAAAGGGGGTGATTCATGTGTGGATATAAAAATCCTCGAGAAAAGTAGTCCTAGCCAGACCTTCTCGAGGAAATACATTGGAGTATACCAATATATTAAGTAGTATACTCCTCTTTACTAGAAAAAATAAATACTATTTTGAGGAGGATTGACATGTATAGTGATGACATTATGAGTAGTGAAACGATGCTATATATACCGGAGTATGATGCCCATGGAAACTTGTGTACACGTGTAATAGAAAGGCATTACGAGTATATATCAAAATTAGCACCGACAAAATTAATGGATTATAATCTACGTTATTTTGGTTCAAGCTTAAGAGGAGCTTTCGATGGCTCGAAAATGATACTCGGAAAACTGAATAAAAATCCAATAGTTGTTCATGAACGAAGTAATATTGTATGGTTTCCAAGTAAATCATATTTGCGACCTGAATGTAAATGGTTTGCTGTCCATCATATTAAGGACTATCAAGCTATGGAAAAAAAGAGTACAAAAGTAATTTTTATGAATGGTTATGAAATTAATGTGGACCTAAGTGTTAGAGCATTTGAAAACAGAATTCAAAGAGCGTTTTTACTAAAATATAAACTGGAGAAACGAACAAAGAATCTACTAGTACAATATGATCAAGGTAAAGTACAACGTATGGCCAACAACGTTATCTTTGAAGATGAATCTGAAAATGATTGAAATACTATCGTAATTCATACTGTGTTGTAAAAAAGTATGTTTTCCGCCGTAAAAACGTTATAATAAAGAGATACGGGGCTTGAAAAAGATGAGGTATAAGTATTTTGAAATCATTTCTTATACTGATTTTTGAACTTCTATCATAGAAGTTTTTACAAGATTACCCCATTAATAATGTTCGGAGGATTTTATAATGATTGAATTAGCAGATGTACGTAACGCGTTAGACACTTCAGCCAAAAAATTGGCGGATTTTAGGGGGTCTCTTTGACTTAGAAAACAAAGAGGCACGCATTCAGGAATTAGATGAAATGATGCTTGAGCCAGGCTTTTGGGATGATCAACAAGGCGCACAGGTAATCATTAATGAGAGTAATGGCTTAAAGGCAATTGTTAATGAATATAAAGATTTAGTGGAAACACATGAGAACCTAGATATGACGCTAGAGTTATTGCAAGAAGAGCCAGATGAAGAATTGCAAGAGGAGCTAGGCAATGAATTAGTAGAATTCCAGCAAAAAATGAGCGATTTTGAGCTGCAATTACTATTAAGTGGCCCATATGATCAAAACAATGCGATTTTAGAGCTACACCCAGGTGCAGGTGGTACGGAGTCTCAGGATTGGGGCTCAATGCTACTTCGTATGTACACACGCTGGGCAGAAAAACGTGGCTTTAAAGTCGAAACAGTTGATTATCTTCCGGGCGATGAAGCAGGTATTAAATCTGTTACATTGTCTATTAAGGGTCATAATGCTTACGGCTATTTGCAAGCAGAAAAAGGTGTCCATCGTTTAGTACGTATTTCACCGTTCGACTCTTCTGGTCGTCGTCATACATCTTTCGTTTCTTGTGATGTTATGCCTGAATTCGATGAGAATATTGAAATTGATATTCGTACAGAGGATTTAAAAATTGATACGTATCGTGCAACTGGTGCAGGTGGTCAGCATATTAATACGACAGATTCAGCTGTTCGTATTACGCACATTCCGACTGGTACTGTCGTACAATGTCAGGCAGAACGTTCACAAATTAAAAACCGTGAAAAAGCAATGACGATGTTAAAAGGGAAACTCTATCAATTAGAAATCGAAAAGCAGCAGGCACAGCTAGATGAAATCCGTGGTGAACAGAAGGAAATCGGCTGGGGCTCGCAAATTCGTTCATATGTATTCCATCCATATTCAATGGTGAAAGATCACCGTACAAATGAAGAAACAGGTAATGTAGGAGCAGTGATGGATGGTGATTTAGATCCATTCATTAATGCATATTTACGTTCAAAAATCGGGTAATGAAAGCCCCTCAGAGGCACAGATATTGTGCTTTTGAGGGGGTTTTTTAGTTCTGCAAAAAAGCCTATTAAAAAGGTGGATGAAACGGGGTGTCTTGGCTAATCTGTTTACGCTCATTCATGTAATGCTTATAGAGCATCGATGCATTGACAAATTGCTTGCTCATCGAAGCATATTGAATAGGCAGTTCAATCTGTTTATTGTTTTTCAGTGTGACGATACAGCCCATTTTACTAGGAACGATATTCGAAATGGCGTGAAGACCAATCCAAATATTGTGGATAGAGTTTGGCGAGTATGTCGGTAGAAAAATACATGGATAACCATAATCATAAGCAACAACGATTGGAAGCTTATGTTGATTACCGAAGAAGCGTTTGGCTGAATGTTTTGCTGCTTCATAGGTTGTCCCTAGTGAAATACAAGATTTTCGTAATATATGCATTGGCTTCCGTGTGACGATTAGTTCATTATGTTTGTCGATTACCTGTGTGAAAATTTTAGAGTCATACTGAATTGGCCGAAGTAAATAGGTGTTGAAAGACATTAAATATCCATTGACGTAGTTTGCTGACATATATGTAAGCCCCCTTTTTTCTATTTATTATTGAAGTGTAAAATAGAAAATTAAATTCAGAAAATATAGATAACAGAGGAAAGTTATTGATATATCAAGCGATTGCTTAGAGGAATTGCTTGAAATAGCACAAGATTAATAGTGAATCGAAGTGATTTTCAGTTCTTTAGCATTGCATTTTAATTTCAATTTTCATATAATTTAGAAAAGGATCGAGGTGAGATCGTTGGATAAATATTATTCGTATACAGATTTTCTAAAAGCCGTTGGTCAGTCAAAAAAAGTTGATGAGGCAGAGAAATTATTAAACGAGATTTATTTAGATTTATTTTTAAATCATATCCAGCGTATGCATCGTGAAGAGCAGCTCATGGTTCTGATAGATAGAGCACTCGATGAAAAAGATGAAAAGGCATTTCATCTATACGCAGCCGAACTAGAAGCTTTACACCAAGTTGCAAGTGAATAATATGACGAACCCGCTCTCCATTTATTAGAGGGCGGGATTTTTTTGCTAGTTTATTTGCAAGATTGGTGATTGAATATCTTGAAATTGTTTAGGTTCTGAGCGGAAATTGAGTGAGGTGGGAATCAAAACTTCGTGGGATCTGAGCAGTTTTGAGCCTACCTGAGTAGTTCTATCAGCCACCGGATCAGTTTTACATTTAACCTGAGCAGATCTAGGGCCAACCCGATCTTTTTCAACCAACCTGAGCAGATCTAGGGCCAGCCCAATCAATTTCTTCACCCCACCTGAACGTTTCTCCCCTCTAAAGTAATGCATTTACATTGTCCCACCTCGATTAGCTAACATTTGGAAAGGGTAATCTATTTATAGATAGGCTGTAATTAAATATTTCCAGTACATACGTTCTATTAGATTCATCTTAAATATAGCAAACGAAAAAATATTTACAAACATTCGTTCGTTAAATGTTCGAAATTTTAATAGTGCTATGCTAAAATATATGTATCAAATTGGTAGGAAAGGACGGGGACATGTGTGCAAACATTTGATTTACAAGCGCCATATACACCTGGTGGAGATCAGCCACAGGCAATTGCGGAATTAGTGGAGGGTGTACGTGCCGGTAAACGACATCAAACATTGCTCGGTGCAACAGGAACAGGAAAAACGTTTACGATTTCTAATGTCATTAAACAGGTAAAAAAACCGACACTTATTATGGCACACAATAAAACTTTAGCGGGTCAATTATATAGTGAGTTTAAAGAGTTCTTCCCTAATAATGCTGTTGAATACTTTGTCAGCTACTATGACTACTTTCAGCCAGAGGCATATGTACCGCAGACGGATACATATATCGAGAAAGATTCAAGCATTAATGATGAAATTGATAAGTTACGTCACTCTGCAACATCTTCATTATTCGAGCGTGATGATGTCATTATTATTGCATCCGTGTCCTGTATATATGGTCTAGGTTCTCCAGAAGAATATCGTGAAATGGTCGTGTCAGTGCGGACTGGAATGGAAATTGAACGTAATCAGTTGCTTCGAAAACTGGTCGATGTACAGTATGAGCGTAATGATGTGAGTTTTACACGTGGGACGTTTCGGGTACGTGGCGATGTAGTGGAAATATTCCCTGCATCTCGTGATGAGCATTGTATCCGCGTGGAGTTTTTTGGGGACGAGATCGATCGTATTCGCGAGGTGGATGCGTTAACTGGTGAAATACTAGCGGATCGTGATCATGTAGCTATTTTCCCAGCATCTCACTTCGTTACACGAGAAGAAAAAATGCTAAAGGCCATTGAAAATATTGAAAAAGAGTTGGAGGAGCGTTTAGCGCTTTTACGTGCAGAGGATAAATTATTAGAGGCACAGCGTTTAGAGCAACGCACTCGTTACGATTTAGAAATGATGCGTGAAATGGGCTTTTGCTCAGGTATCGAAAACTACTCGCGTCATTTAACATTGCGTGAAGCGGGGGCAACTCCATATACGCTACTTGACTATTTCCCTGAGGATTTTTTACTTGTTGTCGATGAAAGTCACGTTACTTTACCACAAGTTCGAGGGATGTATAACGGTGACCAAGCACGTAAAGGTGTGCTAGTTGAGCATGGATTCCGTTTGCCATCAGCACTAGATAACCGCCCTTTACGTTTTGAAGAATTTGAGAAACATATACATCAAGCTATTTATGTATCAGCAACACCTGGCCCATATGAGCTTGAGCATTCTCCGGAAATGGCGCAGCAAATTATTCGTCCAACAGGGCTGCTTGATCCACAAATTGACGTACGTCCTATTGAAGGGCAAATCGATGATTTAATCGATGAGATTCAAGGTCGTATTGCCCGTGATGAACGAGTCCTAGTTACAACATTGACGAAAAAAATGTCAGAGGATTTATCGGCTTATTTGAAAGAAATGGGCTTAAAGGTGGAGTACTTGCATTCAGAGATTAAGACGCTAGAGCGAATTGAAATTATTCGCGAGCTGCGTAAAGGTACTTACGATGTTCTAATCGGCATTAACTTATTGCGAGAAGGGATAGATATTCCTGAGGTTTCTCTTGTGGTGATTTTAGATGCTGACAAGGAAGGATTTTTACGTTCAGAGCGTTCATTAATTCAAACGATTGGACGTGCTGCTCGTAATGCTAATGGTCATGTCATTATGTACGCAGATAATATGACGGATTCGATGAAAAAGGCGATTGAAGAAACAAAGCGTCGTCGAACACTGCAAATGGCGTATAACGAAGAGCATGGCATTACACCGAAAACGATTGTTAAGAAAATTCCTGATGTTATTCGTGCGACACAGGTGGCAGAGGACGAAGAGTCTTATGTAACGAAGGCAACAAAAGGTAAGAAATTGACGAAGGTGGAAAAAGAGCAGTTACTTGCTTCTCTAGAAGTAGAAATGAAGGAAGCAGCAAAAGCACTCGATTTCGAACGTGCTGCTGAGCTGCGAGATACAATATTTGAATTGAAGTTAGAAGGGTGAATGGCTTGTGAAAAATACTGAAATAGTCGTGCAAGGCGCACGAGCTCATAATTTAAAAAATATCAATGTCACAATTCCACGCGATCAATTAGTCGTGTTAACAGGTTTATCAGGCTCTGGGAAATCATCATTAGCGTTCGATACGATTTATGCCGAGGGACAACGTCGTTATGTAGAATCCCTTTCAGCATATGCTCGACAATTCCTTGGACAAATGGATAAACCAGACGTCGATGCGATAGAGGGGTTATCTCCTGCTATTTCAATCGATCAAAAAACGACGAGCCGTAACCCACGTTCTACAGTTGGTACAGTAACGGAAATTTATGATTATTTACGTTTGTTATATGCGCGCATCGGTAAGCCTATTTGTCCAAATCATGGAATTGAAATCACTTCCCAAACGATTGAGCAAATGGTCGATCGTTTATTATCTTACCCAGAAAGAACGAAAATGCAGTTGCTTGCTCCGATGGTATCAGGGCGTAAGGGAACGCACGTAAAGCTACTTGAAGATTTAAAAAAGCAAGGTTTTGTTCGAGTGCGTATCGATGGTGAGCTACGTGATTTAGATGATGCGATTGATCTTGATAAAAACAAGAAGCATTCAATAGAAGTAGTCGTCGATCGTGTTGTTATGAAGGAAGGTATTGCGTCACGTCTTAGTGATTCCTTAGAGACAGCATTACGTTTGGCAGATGGGCGTGTACTTGTCGATGTGATGGAACATGAGGAATTATTATTTAGTGAGCATCATGCTTGTCCATTATGTGGATTTTCAATCGGTGAGCTTGAGCCTCGCATGTTTTCATTTAATAGTCCATTTGGAGCTTGTCCAAGCTGTGATGGTTTAGGCTCGACACAAGAGGTAGATCTTGATTTAGTAGTGCCTGATTGGGATCGTAGTTTATTAGAGCATGCTATAGCACCATGGGAACCAACGAGCTCTCAATATTATCCGCAGTTATTAAAGGCTGTGTGCGATCATTATGATATCCCGATGGACGTCCCAGTAAAGGAACTTCCGAAAGAAAAGATGGATAAAATTTTATATGGTTCTGGTAAAGATAAAATCCACTTCCATTATGAAAATGAGTTTGGAAATGTGCGAGATCAAATGATTGAATTCGAAGGTGTTGTACGTAATGTGGAGCGCCGTTTTAAGGAGACAACGTCTGATTACGTGCGTGAACAAATGGAGAAATATATGGCGCAGCAAGCATGTCCATCTTGTAAAGGTTATCGCTTAAAGCCTGAAACTTTAGCTGTGAAACTAGCAGATAAGCATATTGGTGAGGTCACACAGTATTCGATTCAGGAAGCAGATACATTTTTCAAAGAGTTTGATTTATCAGAAAAGGATATGAAGATTGCTCGACTTGTTTTACGTGAAATTGAAGAACGACTTGGCTTCCTTGTCAATGTAGGGTTAGATTATTTAACGTTAAGTCGAGCAGCAGGAACACTTTCAGGGGGAGAAGCTCAACGAATTCGCCTTGCGACACAAATTGGCTCACGTTTAACGGGTGTCCTCTATATTTTAGACGAGCCATCAATCGGCTTGCATCAACGTGATAATGATCGTCTTATTAGTACACTGCAAAATATGCGTGATATTGGCAATACGCTTATTGTTGTTGAGCACGATGAAGATACAATGCTGGCGGCGGATTATCTTATTGATGTGGGTCCTGGTGCGGGTGTGCATGGTGGTCAAATTGTGGCGGCAGGAACACCGCAGGAAGTAATGGAAAATGAAAAGTCTTTGACGGGGCAATATTTAAGTGGTAAAAAGTTTATTCCACTGCCAATTGAGCGACGCAAACCGAATGGGCGTAAATTATCGATTAAAGGTGCCAAGGAAAATAATCTTCAAAATGTGAAAGTTGATATACCACTTGGCTTATTCGTTGCCGTAACAGGGGTTTCAGGATCAGGTAAATCAACGCTTATTAATGAAATTTTATATAAATCATTGGCTCAAAAGCTTAACCGTTCAAAGGTGAAGCCAGGCGAACATAAAGAAGTAACAGGCATTGATGAGCTCGAAAAGGTTATTGATATTGACCAATCACCAATCGGTCGTACACCTCGCTCTAATCCTGCTACGTATACTGGTGTGTTTGATGATGTTCGAGATGTTTTTGCAACAACAAATGAAGCAAAAGTACGTGGCTATAAAAAGGGGCGCTTTAGCTTCAACGTTAAGGGAGGTCGCTGTGAGGCTTGTCGTGGTGACGGAATTATAAAAATTGAAATGCATTTCCTACCAGATGTTTACGTGCCATGTGAAGTCTGTCATGGGAAGCGTTATAACCGTGAAACACTTGAAGTGAAATATAAAGATAAGAGCATTGCGGATATTTTAGATATGACGATTGAAAACGCAGTAGTATTCTTCGAAAATATTCCGAAAATCCAACGTAAACTACAAACGATCGTGGATGTAGGGTTAGGCTATATGAAATTAGGGCAACCTGCAACAACTTTATCTGGTGGTGAGGCACAGCGTGTAAAATTAGCCTCTGAATTACACCGTCGTTCAACAGGTAAATCATTCTATATTTTAGATGAGCCAACAACGGGCTTACATGCGGATGATATTGCACGCTTACTCGTTGTTTTACAGCGTCTAGTTGAAAATGGTGATTCAGTACTAGTAATCGAACATAATTTAGATGTCATCAAAACAGCAGACTACATTATCGATCTAGGGCCTGAAGGTGGAGACAAGGGCGGTACGATTGTGGCGACAGGTACACCAGAAGAAGTCGCTGAAGTCAGCGGCTCTTATACGGGCAAATATTTAAAGCCAATATTGACAAGAGATCGGGATCGTATGGAAGCTGCTTTAGCTAAGGCTACTCAATAAAGTCCCAAAAAGTTCGCAAATTTCCTAAGGAGATTTGCGAACTTTTTTACGATAAAGGGCATACTGCGAAGGAGGATATCGATAATAAATCAATTATGCCTCGGCATAAATTAAGCCAACAATTAGAGGGAAATAAGAAAAGTTTTTGGCAGAAGTTATTCTCAAAATAAATCTTATTTATACATTTCTATACACTATTAGTTGACATAACATTCGAAGAAGTAGGCAGTAAAGACAACGGATAAACCCTTGTCATTACTGCCTTTTCGTTTGAATCATTATTTATTATGTATGCAAGATTTTATACATCGTTGGTTTGTCAGCGTTTTTGGACTGCTTTACGAGCTGCAGCGTGTATAAAATCTTGCATATGATTATACCTAAAAAACTTACTGTTCCCATTATCGACAGCAGCGAATGGTTAACTAAGCTTTATCAATTTTTGTTCAACTAATAACAAAAATTGATAATAGACTGGTGGCATAGGGTTCTCTTTATTAGAAAGTAGTAAGTTATTTTCTGAATTTTATCAATTTTTGTTCAAATAATGACAAAACTTGATTTTAAAATATTTATAGCTAATGATATGCTATTTATCATACCCGGGTAAAAGCAAGATTAGAACTAATTTAGTGGCATCCTTGACTACGATAACACTATGACAAGTATCCATAATGGTATTATTGATACAGTAAGTAATATGACGAGATCGACTGAATATCATGTGAATTCTAAAAAATGGGAAGGGTTTTTAAAATGAGACTTTTTAAAATAACAATTGGTATATTTATTGTTCTGATTGGTACTTCTTTTTTTAGTATCACAATATACGATGAATTATTTAAAAATATAGTATTAAAGATATTTGGTCTTTTTTTCTTGTTTCTTGGACTTTGGTATATAAATAAAAATATATACAAGTACAAACGTTAATCGATGAGCGTTTTGGATAAATATTGTGAAGATTGAACTAGTAATCAAAGCTCCTGTAACAATAGGTAGCGCCAAATTTAGGTTTTAAAGATATCGTTATTTTATTTTGTGTTTTTAAAATTCAGAAAACAGGAGGTGGAGAATCTTGAGAAAATTTGGGAAAAGGTTTTTAAGTTTAATCATGGCATTAACATTAGTTTTGTCAATTAATACGTTTTTCTTAACAAAAGTAAAAGCTGATACTTTGTCTGATGAACAATATCAAGTAACTGTAGATAATCAAATGTATAATTTAAATATACATATTCAAGATAATTTAAAAACAGTTACGGTAGATGATGGAAGTACAATTGAAACAGTCGTATATAACATGGAAAATAGCAAGATATATATAAATGGTGAAGAGATTTCGAATACATTGGTTACTTTTTTTGAAGAAATAATTGAAGATGAAGAATCCTTTTCATTAACCCCACCGGACAATCTTCCTTCAACATCTCGTGCCAATGTGCCAGATGCTGGATGGAGTAACTCATGGATTTACGAGTACTCAAACAAAGGTTCTATTAATTTATCAAGCTTAGCTACAGCTGCTATTGTAGGAGTGTTGGCAGCAGTATTCACAAAGAATGTAATCGTTGGTGGTCTAGCTGCTGTTGCTACAGCAATAGCAGGTGCAATTTCGTCTGAGAGGAGTACTATATATTACGAAGAAATTAGATATTGGCAACCTGATTATAACTGGCCTAAATTATTCAAAGACTATAAATCAGTTATAACTTTTTACAAATATTCTGGATATACAGGTAAAATAACAACAAAAACAATCTACCACTAAAACAGAAGATTAATCATATTGGTTATGGGTTAATCTAGTTAACATTAATCTGAAAAGAAAGCTGTTATTACAGCTTTCTTTTTAGTACTCTATGTACTTTACCACCAGGATAAATTCCTTGGGTTGCCAGTACTTCTTCTAGTTGCTGAAGACGCTCTTCTTTGAGCTGACGATCTCCGTTTTGATTCCCATATGTAATAAATGTTTGAACTGCTTGGCTTGGTGTAGTTTTTAGTTTGTTTTTCATAGTATTTGCTCCTTTTTTGAAGCAAAAAAGCGTTTCACATCGCTGTAGTAACGATGCAAAACGCTTTGGATGACGGAAACTTTTAATTAACTGTTGAAATGTATTCTAATTCATACTAGAATGACGTATATAGAAACTATGTATCGTTTTAACAGTTAAAAACAGTCATTTCACGACAAGCTGCATCGTATGTACGAGATACGATAAGGCGATTAATAAAGTGCTACCAACACTTTATTAGTCACTGTGGGATGGCTTTTTTACGTTCGATTTAGTTATTCCTACCATACGCTAAAGTTAGCAACTTGTAAATTATTCTATGACTATTAGTTTCTATTAGGTTTTCTGAATAGAGCCATGGAAAAGTGCTACCTCAACTAACTGCGATTATTTAATTCATCTGCTATACGGTCTACTAGCGACCCCAAAACTTCCAACGAGATTTTGGGGGCATCTTTTTCAATTCTTCAACATCATCTTGCAATTTTTCAATCAATCCAATCAGTTTCTCTTCACGTTCTTGGCTAAATTTAAGCTGATTTTTCATTTCTTCAAAGTGTTGAGAATGATCGACGGGTGCTGGTAGATTTTCGATTTGCAGCTGCATCTCCATCATCATTTTTTGACCTGTGATAACACCTTCGTGACCAACATCGTGTTGTTGCTTTCGCTGCGCTTTCGCACAAACAAAACCCTCTGCTGCCGCTTCGCTTTCGCGCAAAAAATATCTGTTGACCCGAGACCCTGCAGCGAAGCGTCAGCAACAAAGCGCCCAGCCGGAATGGAAATCAACCCCACGCTATGGGAATTAGCCTAAAAAAGATATATCCCCATTTTTTTCATTATGGTGAAACTTTTCACAAAATGAATCGTATAAATAATATAACGAACTGAGGGAGGCTATTTTAATTATGCAAAATGAACGTCAACGAATTTTAGAACTTGTGGAAAAAGGAACAATTTCAGCGCAAGAGGCGATTACTTTATTAGAAGCATTAGAGCAACCTAGCAAGTCCACTCAAAATGTTATGAATGATGTGTCAAATGAGGGCCAGCATTCCTCGGCAGAAAAAGAGTCAGTATTTAAAGATGACAGTCACAAGGATGAACAACCACAAAATGATGAAGATTTCTCTAAATATTTCCAAGAAGAAATGCGAGATTTTCGTAAAGATTTAACACAAATTGGTTCACTCTTTATGGATATGATGAATACGGCAGTAAAAAAGGTAAAAGAATTTGATGTAACTTCTCCATTTGGTGATAAAGTTGAATTTACACATACTGAAGAAATTGCAGCTGAACATGTAGAAAAAATAATTGCTGAAATACCGAATGGCAATTTTTCATTAGAATCTACTGAAGGAGATAGCCTCCAAGTCATTTGCAAAGTAAAGGCACCTCTAATTAATGATAGTGAAGAAGAAACGCGTGCTAATTTCCTAGAGCAATTCGTTCTCAAGGAAGATGGAGATTCACTACGAATATTAAGTCAACTTAAGCTTGTACAGGTAAATGTTAAAGTACTTGTTCCAAAGGATAAATTGGAAAAATTATCAGTTCGTTTAATGAACGGTAGTGTTACTTTACAAGATACGGATTTCGAGCATTTAAAATTAAAGACATTAAACGGTGCGATTAAAGGCTCTAAGTTTAACTTTGGAAAAGCAGAATTGGATTCTTCTAATGGCTCAATTGAATTAACAAATATTCGAGGTAAAGATTTAGAAGCTGAAACATTGAATGGTCGTGTATATTTAGATGGTGCACTAGATGAAGTTGAAGCAAAATCGGTCAATGGACATGTTGTTGTCACAACTTGTTCTACTAATTCATCGAAAATCAAAGCACAAACAGTCGCAGGAGCTGTTGAATTGTATGTGCCACGTACAATATCGTTAAGCGGTAAAATTGTTACGAATTTTGGTAAAGTAGATGTTGGTATTCAAGATGCCTCAAAAATTGAATCACAGGATCAATTTTTATCAAAAGTAGTACGTTTTGATAAAGAAATAGAGAATTCTAATCGTCTATTTATCGAAGGTGAGTCTAAAACAGGTTCAGTTTTAGTACGCTATACAACAACTGACGAGCAGCATATTTAAGTAAAAAGAGCATTCAGGCTATGTGAAACAACATAGCTTGGATGCTTTTTTACTGCTTGGAGATTTTAGAGAAACAGAAATCGACTTTTCACTATTGGGCTCGATTTCTGTTTTTTGTATGTCGAGTTTATGATTATTTTATGGCAATGAAATAACGAAATAACAGGAACTACCACGGAATGAAATGAAACTGTAATAAAAAAGGGAGAAATAGAGTGTTATAATAGAGAATGAAATACCTCTTACAAGGTAAGAGATTTAGGTGGTCTAAATATGATAGAAATGAAAAATGTGACAAAGAAGTACCCAAATGGTGTTGTTGCGACAAATGGGATTTCCGTTAACATAAAGCAAGGTGAATTTGTCTATGTTGTAGGTCCAAGTGGTGCAGGTAAATCAACTTTCATTAAATTAATGTACCGCGAGGAGAAAGCTACTTCTGGAGAAATCACTGTTAATGGCATAAATTTAGCAGAATTAAAAAATAAAAAAGTACCTTATCTACGTCGTCAAATTGGTGTTGTTTTCCAAGACTTCAAACTATTACCGAGATTAAGTGTTTATGAAAACGTAGCGTTTGCACTAGAGGTAATTGAGGAAGATCCAATAGAAATTCGCCGTCGGGTAATGGAGGTTTTAGAGCTCGTGGGGCTGAAGCAAAAAGCAAGAATGTTTCCTAATGAACTTTCAGGTGGCGAACAGCAGCGTGTCTCGATTGCACGATCTATTGTGAATGTGCCGAAGGTCGTTATTGCTGATGAACCTACTGGGAATCTTGATCCTGAGACATCTTGGGATATTATGAATTTATTTGAAGAAATTAATGCAAGAGGTACAACTATTGTAATGGCAACCCATAACCGTGAAATCGTAAATACGATTCGTCGTCGGGTAATTGCGATTGAAGGCGGACTGATTGTCCGTGATGAGCACGGAGGTGATTACGGCTATGAAATTTAATACGGTAAAACGTCACTTCCGAGAAAGTATAAAGTCTCTTGGCCGTAATAGCTGGATGACTATTGCCTCAGTAAGTGCAGTTACAGTTACATTAATATTAGTAGGTGTATTCGCACTTATTATGATGAATTTAAATAAAGTAGCATCTGATTTAGAGAACGATGTTGAAATTAAAGTGTTGATTGATGAAACAGCAGATAAAGCTGCTGAAAAAACGCTTATGGAAAAAATAAAAAAATTGCCAGATGTCGCAGAGATGAAATATTCGACAAAGGAAAATGAATTAACCAAATTAGTAAAAGATTTTGGGGACGATTTTAAACTATTTGAGCAAAGTAATCCATTACGTAATGTTATTTATGTGAAGGCTTCAGATCCTCAGCAAACAGCTACTGTTGCTAAAAAAATTGATAAATTTGAGTATACATACGACGTTAAGTATGGTGAAGGCAAAGTAGAAAAACTTTTTAACTTCTTAAATATTAGCCGTAACGTAGGGGTAGTTCTCATTTTAGGATTATTATTTACAGCTATTTTCTTAATTTCTAATACGATTCGAATTACCATTATTGCACGTGGTGATGAAATAGAAATTATGAAACTTGTTGGAGCAACGAATTCGTTCGTGCGTATCCCATTTTTATTAGAAGGAATGTGGCTTGGAATATTAGGGTCTATTATTCCGATTGCGGTCATCGCAACCCTTTACCACAATGTATATAGAATTATTGCTCCTCGATTAAAAGGCGAAATTGTGCAAGTACTTGATTTCTCACCTCTTGTGTATCAAGTAAGCGGTCTACTATTACTAATTGGTGTACTTATTGGTATTTGGGGAAGTTTCATGTCAGTACGTAAGTTTTTAAAAATTTAGCTTTCGTTTTAAGCTTCACACCAAGTTGTGTTGCTGGAACGAAAATCAATCAAAATAATAGTCGAAAAGGAGTTCAATCGGTGAAAAGTATGGCGAAAAACACAATGAAAACACTTGCTGCAGCATCTGCACTATTTCTTTTTATCCAAACTCCATCAGCGTATGCAACTAATTTATCGGATTTAAAGGATGAAAAAAGACAAATTGAATCAAAGAAAGATGGCTTAAATTCATCCATCAAAAATAAAACAAACGCTATTTCTACAAATGAAAACAAGCAACAAAAATTATTAGATCAAATTCAAACATTAAATGCTGAAATCGACAAAACTAATAGTAATATCAATAATGTATTGTCGGAAATTCAATCTGCAAATGAAGAAATAAAAACTTTAGAAGGTTCTATTGCAGAGCTATTGCACAAAATTGAAGAGCGTGATTTATTGTTAGAGGATCGTGCTCGTGCCATTCAGGCGGGTGGTTCCGTTAGCTATTTAGATGTACTACTTAGTTCTAATAGTTTCGTAGATTTTATCGATCGATTCTCTGCTGTCAATGCATTACTTGAAGCGGATAGACAAATTATCCAGGATCAAAAAGAGGACAAGCGAAAATTAGAGGAACAAAAGCAAGTCTTAGAAGGCAAACGCCAAAAGCTCGAAGATAAAAGAGCTGAGCTTAATCGTTTAAAAGCATCATTGGATGGACAAAAAACTGAGAAAAATAAATTGATTGATCAGTTAGAAAAAGAACAAGAAAAGCTAAAGTCTGAAAAAGTATTACTTGAGAAAGAATATTCCGAGGCCCTTGATATTAGTAAGGAATTACAACAAAAAATCATTGATGAACAAAATCGATTAGCTGAAGTTGCTCGTCAACAAGAAGCGAAACGTAAGGCAGCCGCAGCCGCCGCAGCCAAGGCTTCACATTCGGGCAATAGTGGCGGTGGGTCTTCAACAGTCAATGCGCCACAATCGAATGGTACATGGATTAAACCAACAAATGGTCGTTTAACATCGACTTATGGCTGGCGTGAATTTGGCGGTTCAGAGTTCCATTATGGAGTCGATCTTGCAAATAGTATAGGTACTCCAATTTGGGCACCTGCTGACGGTGTTGTTTCTTACGCTGCACCGCTTAGCACGTATGGTAATTGTGTCATCATTACACATTCTATCAACGGTCAAATTTATACGACAGTGTACGCACACTTAAGTTCCTTTAACGTTAGTGTTGGCACAGAAGTAACCCAAGGTCAACAAATTGCTGCCATGGGTAATACAGGACGTGTAACAGGACCGCACTTGCACTTTGAAGTGCATATCGGCCCTTGGCGAGGACAAGCAGTCGGAAGCGACAACCCATTGAAATATATTCCAATTTAAAATTATTGAAAGCTATACATTAGGATTCTAATGTATAGCTTTTTAAATTTTTTACTTAGAGTTCTTCATCAAAATATAGGCTAATCACCATAACGTAGGCGCTTTTCCTAGGGCATCCGATGAGCCGCTTCTTCCGATACTCCTTCCGAAAAACCTTGCTAGTCAAGACTTCACAGTATCAACAACCAGGAGGCTTAGCAGTCAGTCGATGAGAACGTTGTGAAAACTGCACATTATGCCTGTAGAAATAACAGAGATGGATAGACATGAAGGGAGGAGCAATCTCAGTAAAGCTATGGGGAAGATTGAACTTAATATTCGAAGATTTTTCCTGATTGTGTCATTATTTTTTTAAAAGGGAGTGAATACCTTGAAGGGTATTTCAATAGATTTGCTCATAAAGAGTTTATTCTATTCATGTTTTTGGGAGATTTTTTGAACACAGTGTGAAATGACAGTTCATATAAAGATTATATGCTATGCTGAAGCTATCTTTTCTCATGGAGGATTGATTAAATGAATAATACAGAATGGTTCTCTATTCGGGCACTAACGTTACCTGCAACAGCTGTCGCTCTTCTTGCGGCATTTTTCATTGTATGGCTAGTTTTACGGGTACAATTTCCGAAGAAATGGGCGGGGGTATATGGAGACGCTGTCTTTACCTTTATTCTTGTTTGGAAATTTAGCATAATTATCACTGATTTTAAAGATGTTATCGCTCAACCTTATGTGCTTCTTTATTTCAATGGTGGAACAATTGGTGTTATTTTAGGAACAATGACAGTATCACTACAGATTTGGTGGAAGCGACGAACATTTCAGTTTGATTCAACTGGAATTATTGCCTGTACCTGGGCAATCATTTTAACGCAATCGATCTATCAATGGCTTATGGTCCTACTAAATGATAATCAGGCCACTAGCGAAGTGATTACTTTAATTGTGCTAAGTACACTAACAATCCTCATATTATGGAAAATAACAGCTATCAATCGTGCATTATTTTTATATACGATTGGTCTTATGATTGTTGCCTTCTTTCAGCCGCATGGTTTATGGCAACTAGCTGTAGGAGTGAGCGTCATATTATTTATATTAGGTATAGGGGTTCAGCGTTTTGCTGGCGTTACTAAATTATTTGGAGGTAAGGGATGAAAAAAAATATTGGACTACTTATCGTCGTGTTATTAGTAGTCGCGATGATTGGTACATATGTTAAACAGCAGATTGATAAGGATCGTGAAATTGAAACCGCTTCTCTTGGAAAAGAAATTGATAAACAAAAGATTGGTTTAAACAATGGAGATACGCCACCGGATTTTACTTTAACAAGTTTGGATGGAAAAAATGTGACATTGAGTGAGTTTCGTGGAAAAAAAGTCGTGTTAAACTTTTGGGCAACATTTTGTCCACCATGTAAGGCAGAAATGCCACATATGCAAAATTATTACGAACAATATGCTAAAAAAGATAATGTAGAAATAATAGCTGTCAATTTAACAAAGGCTGAACGAGATGTTACAGATGACGCAAAAGTAGATGCTGTGATGACATTTAGAGATAGCTTCAATTTAACATTCCCTATTTTACTCGACCCGAAAAACTCAGCCGGCTCAGCTTATCAAATATTAACGATTCCTACAACCTATTTTATTGATTCTAAAGGATATATTCAACGTGCTATTACAGGGCCAATGAATGCGGAGATGTTAAAAAATTATATAGATGAATTAGACTAAACAAAAAAATAAAACCAAAGAATCTGCTCGTTTTTTCGTAGAAATGAAGCAGATTTTTTATTTGTTTATAATACGCACGAGATTGGCGAGAATACCCGCGGAAGGAAGGGAAATACCCGCGAATGGGGATAGAATACCCGCGGAAGGAAGGAAAATATCCGTGATTGGATAGAATACCCGCGGAAGGAAGGGAAATACCCGCGAAAGGAAGATAAATACTTTCGACACGCAATAGAATACTCGCAAAACAAAATTCATAGTATTCAACAAATTATTTTGAAGCTTAATCTTGTATGTTTGAAAAATAAGATTCATACAGTAAAAGAGACGGAGGAGGGAAGGTTTGCGCAAAATAATGGCGGGTGTCGGCGTACTTGCTAGTAGTCTATTGCTAGGTAGTGGATTTTATTTTGACTGGTTTAATTTGGGGGATAAAAAGGAACCGGTCGTCGCTGAGGTTGATTCGATTAATGAAGCGTTGAATTTAATTGAGAAAAAATCTGTATACAGCACGGAAAAAGATGCGTTGGTGGAGGGGGCACTGCGTGGTATGGCAGATGCTATTAAGGACCCTTACAGCACCTATTATTCGAAGGAAGAGGCAGAACAACACCGACAAATGTTAGCTGAGGAAAGAGTAGGCATTGGGATTGAGCTAACTGAAAATAACGGGAAATTTATTGTTGTGTCTCCTGTCCGTTCGTCCCCAGCAGATAAAGCAGGAATGCGCTCTCTCGATGAAATTGTACAAGTTGATGGCGTTCGAGTAGATGGTAAAAAGATGAGTGAATTAATGCAATTAATTCAAGGAGACAAGGGAACGAAAGTAACGATTGTCGTCTATCGTCCAAGTGAAGATAAACATATTAAGATGACGATGGAACGAGCAGCAATTTCCAATAAAACAGTAACGAGCGAAGTAGTGAATGTAGAAAATACTCCGATAGGTTATGTGGAAATCTCACTTTTTGGTGAGAAAACGGCAAATGAGTGGGTTGCCGAAACGAGTAAATTGCTTCGAAAAGATATAAAAGGGATAGTTATCGATGTGCGGGATAATCCAGGAGGTTATTTACATAGCGTCGCAGCGCTACTGAGCACAGTATTGGAGAATGGCAAAGTATTTGCCTATATGCAAAATGCTGAAGGTGCTATGGAACCGTTAAAAACGGAATCAAAAAGCTTTGATGAAAAATATTTGCAAACAATGTATAAAATACCAATTGTTGTTTTACAAAATGCAGGTAGTGCATCAGCTAGTGAAGTACTTAGTGGCGCTTTAAAAGGCTGGGGACGTGCCTCCCTTGTTGGCGTCAAGAGTTTTGGAAAGGGAACAGTACAGGAATCTTGGTCTCTTAAAAATGGTGGAGAGCTTAAACTGTCCACAAATAAGTGGCTGACACCAAAGCGCGAATGGATTCATGGGCAAGGTATTGAGGCTAATTTAGTTATTGAACAAAATGAATTATTCGCTTTCCAAATGCACCCACTATCAGGGAAGTTTAAAATGGGCGACATGAGTGAGGAAATTGCTTATACGCAAAATGCTTTAAAAAAGCTAGGCTACAAAATTGCTCGTTTAGACGGTTATTTGGATGAGTCGACGGAAGAGGCTGTTAAGCTTTATCGGGAGGATAAGAAATTGAATAAGGCAGAAGGTGATATTTATATAGACACTACCTTCTTTAACAGCTTAAACGAAACGTTGAAAAAATACAAAGCGGATCGTCAAAATGATTTACAGTTCCAAATGGCGACAAGCTTTTTATTGCATAATATTGAAGAGAATAAATAGTACTAGGTATGTTGATTTGGGGCAATACAGACCGGTTAAAGGATTTTTTTATTGATATTTTGTTTCTTAGTGCTCCTGTTGCTTTGTAATTAAGTTTGATCTTGATATGGGAACACATCTAAAGAGCATGTTTTGAAAAAAATGATCAAAACATGCTTTTATTTAATGTGACAGATTAAGTTATTTATAAAAGTTTGATTATTTTAAAACCCTTGTGTACTAAAGCCCTGCGAGATACGATATTTTACTTATCCAAACTACCTTAACCAAGTTTTATCGATGGTTAAGGCTTTTAACCGCATTAACTTATGCTATGATTCAGTGTAATATTTCAAAATGTAGATTGAATTAAACTGAAAATTGGTAGTCCTTTGCTCGTATCTATAATAAATTCTAAATCCCCTATTTCAATATTTTTTCTTTTATCCATTACTTCACAACTAACTTTATTTTCAAACTCTAATGCATATGAAAATAATTCTAAAAAGTCTGAATCTAATCCATGTCTATTTGATTTATACTTAATATTATCAACATCTGATTCAGTTACTAATATATATTCAGAATTACTAATATTATTAATTAATCTTTGCTTTTCTTGATAATTTACTAAGTTATCATCTGTACCTTGGAATGATAAAATTTGTGTTTTATTATCAAATCCTCTATACACTTCAAATAAATTCAAATTTCTCTTATTTTTAATAACTTTTTTAGCGATGTAATCAAATTCAATTACTAATTGTGATTTTCCAACATTATTAAATAAAAACCTATCACTATGTAAATATACTGGTTCAATCCAAGAACAGATATCAATAATAAAAGAAAATGGTTCAAACATTTTATTACATAAATGCAATAAGTATGCTCCATGGGAATGTCCATATCCAATTAATCTTTTCATATTAAATTCAATATTATTATTAACTAAGATAATTTTTAAAGCTTCAATCGCAGTTATAATATCTATAGCTTGCATATAGCCCATATCATTAAATTCATCTAAATCTTCTTGTATATTCGCAGTAACTTGAAAGATTTGCTCTTTACCTGCTATTAACTCTCCTATTGAAGCTTTATTTTCAGCTAGCAACTTTAACTCATTGCTGCTAAATAAATCATTTACTGATTCTTTAAAAGAAATATTTTCTGCCTCCTGCATATGCTTACTCCCAAAATAATCACATTGCATTGTAATTAAATTATATTGATCAGCAAATGTTTCCCGCATCTTTTTATACACTTTAGAATCAATGTTCCCTCCGAATCCAGGAACAAAAACTACAATACCAGTTTCATTATTTGTACCTTCTGTAGGTAAAGAAAAATCTATCCTTAATTCTCTTCCGCCTTTTCCATTATAAAGATTAGGATGAGCAGAAATTTTAATACTTTCAGAATACGCCATAATTTACCTCCTTTAAACTAAATTCAATTATACATAACCTTACTTACTTAGGATACGGTTTACAGAAACTAATGTTAAGTTGTATTTCTTATTTTCCTCATTTTCCTCATTTGTCTTATCTTTAAATGAAAAGACTAATATCTTCTTAAACTAACCTATTCTGTTAGTATAAGTGTATTTCTCTACACCCTAAATATCCGATGAAAAAATCATCTCAACTAATTCAAAACCTGTCGCTAAATACGATAAAAATTAAGAATAGAAAGCTTTCTATTAGTTTGTACTACGCAAGAGTGTAGTCGTTTGATACAATAAATTCATAGCATTTAAGATAGAAACGGCGGGTGTTCGTATGGTTAGTGATATATTAGTAGAAATTGTAACAGCGATTGGCCGCTTTTTAATCAACCCATTAATGTATATCGCAATTTTATTTGCGATTTTATTAGGTTATAGTCGTGTAAAGCAGGAGCGTAAATTTTTTAATAGACGCATTATTTGGGGTTGGACAGAGCTAATTGGACAATGGAAATATGGTTGGCTAAATGCCCTCCTCATTTCACTTATAAGTGTTGGTTTAGGTTTAACAGTGCCTAAAGCTTTTTTAATAATAATAATTGTTATTTCTGCGTTGGCACTATTATTGTTCTTCATTAATGCACTTTCACCCATCTATACGATGGGGCTTGCGACGTTAACTATATGGCTGATGTATCAATACAATTGGACATTTTCTTGGTGGAAAATTTCTTTAGAAGGTGTAAATTTATTAGATGGTACGATTGTAACGATTACGATTTTAGCAGGTCTATGTGCGATTGCTGAGGGCATGTTAATTCGTCGAATAGCAATGGGGGTAACGTCACCGCGAATTGAAAAAACGAAGCGAGGTAAGCAGGCAATTGTCTATCGTTCAAGAAATGTATGGGTACTGCCAATCTTTTTTGTAATACCTGGTGATATAATTCCAGCAGATTTACCATATTGGCCACAATTTACATTAGGTGAGAGTACCTTTGCACTCGTACTATTTCCACTTGTTATAGGCTTTTCAAAGCTTACTAGAAAAGAATTGCCGGCTTTGCAATTGCCTAAAATTGGGCGATCAGTGCTAATACTAGGGCAGTTAATTTTAATAGGTGGACTTGCAGCAGCCTTCGAGCCGTTTATCGGTTTTATAGCGTTGGCGATTGGTGCAGTCGTTCGTATCATTATTTCAATCTTCTATGCGTTGCAAGATAAAACGGACATATATGCGGTTGCACAAAGTTCAAAGGGTGCTATTATTGCGGCAGTCTTACCTGATTCACCAGCTGAAAAAATGGGCTTACTGGCAGGGGAATGTATTCGTAAAGTAAACGGTCATGCCATTTTTACTGAAAATGATTTATACGAGGCTTTGCAATTAAATGCTGCACATTGTCGTCTAGAAGTAGTAGATCGTAACAATGAGATACGCTTAACACAACATGTTATATACAGCAATGATCATTATCGTATTGGATTATTACTAGCTGAGCCGAGGGATATATGATGGATGTTTTCGGGAAGATGATGTTAGCGTTATTTTTACCAGCATTACTTGTATTATTGTTTACTAGAATTACGTTTAATCGTTATGTTGCATTAATATTGGCAATTGCGCTTATTGCGGCATCTGTTTATGCAGGTCATACTTCGCCGCCTATTATATTCGTAATCGATGCATTTTCGTTAACAGTAGGCTTTTGGCTAGCAAGTAAAATGAAAAAAAACAAAAATTAATATAAAAGGTCAGTCAAAAGTGATAGCTTTCTCACTTTTAAGACTGACCTTTTTACATGAAAAATCTTACGGCTGCCATAATGATAACTCCTGCTACAACTGTAATGGATAAGCTTTTGGTAACAAGAGCAACTATAAGCGTTGGCACAAATGTAATAAATACTGGCCAATTGAGTGTGACAATTTTTCCGTTTTCTGTATCTAATAAATTTTCGATGACAAGAGCACTCAAAATACAAACTGGGATAAAGCTTAGCCATTTTAATACAACCTTTGGTAGCTTCACATTTCGAACGAATATAAAAGGAATAATACGTGGTAGCCAGGTGACAAGTGCACAGCCAATGATGAGCCATACCATAGTAGCAGTAGTCGTCATTTATCGGTCACCACCCCTATAGTAGCTACAATGACCGTTGCTAGAAGAACAGCCACATGTGAAGGCACAATATAAGAAAGACCGTACATAATGACAAACATATAGCCAATTAGCATAAGATAATGCATGATTTTATTTTTACCTACACTGCTAAGCTGGAGTACAAGAAGTGCAACAAACATCGCAATCAATGCGAAATCTAAGCCCCATTTCTCAGGATTCGCCACCCACTGACCTAAAAATGCGCCAGCTACACATGAAAGAATCCAGAATGAGTAAGCAGTTATGTTTAGCCCATCCATCCATTTACCATACAACTTACCAGTTTGCATTTGCTTTGTAACAGCTACACCAAATGTTTCATCCGTTAATAATGTGCCAAAACCAACATTTCTTAGCATGGAATAGCGTGTAAAATGAGGAGCTAATGTTAAACTCATTAATAAATGGCGTAGATTTACGACAAAAATGGTTACAATAATAGCAGAAGCAGGGCTATTTGTTATAAGAAGAGCACAAAAAATAAACTGTGCGGAGCCTGCATAGATAAGTATAGTTAAAAGTGCAATTTCGAATACCGATAATCCAGAAGCGGAACCTACAACACCAAAAGCGAGTCCTATGCTAATATAACCGAGTAAAGTGGGGACACAATCTTTAACGCCTTGTAAAAAGCTATCGTCTGGCGTGTTGACTGATTCATTCTGAAAATCTGTTGTACTTGTCATAAATAGATCGTCCTTTCTAAAATATTTCCATGTATACTAATGATGGAATAGTTTGATAGTTCTTAATGTTTATTAAAGTATACATATGTCTGATAAAATAAACAATAGAAAGTGGTGAATAAAATGGAGCAGATGAGTCGAAATTTAGCATTTCAATTAAAGAAAATTCGGCAGCAACGTCATTTAAGCTTAGACGATGTTGCCAAAGCTACAGGGGTAAGTAAAGCGCAACTTGCACAAATTGAAAAAGGAGAGGCAAATCCTACAGTATCAACGATTTGGAAAATTGCTGCGGGAATGCGTATTTCATTTTCTTCGTTATTACAATCACCAACAGCACACTTCATGAAATATAGTAGTAAGGATGCACCACATGTAGATGAAGATGAGGGGCGATATCGTGTGTACTCCATTATTCCTTATAATCCAGAACGTGGCTGGGAACTTTATAAAATTGAAATGGAGCCCGGTGCCTTGAGTAGAAGTGAAGCACATACAGAAGGGGTAGAGGAAACTGTAACTGTTATCCAAGGGCAAGCCATTATTTCTGCTGGAGAGATGCATGAAATACTAGAAGAAGGGGATACACTAGTATTCTCAGGACATCAGCCACATGAGTATAAAAATACTTCGGAAAATTTAACGATTTTACATTTAATTTTGCAATATAAATAGAGGTGTCGACTTTTGAGTGAATGGTTTACTGTAGATAATATTGAGCATATTGCGGCACAATATCGAACGCTTGGCCCGGTCATTGGTTTATTTTTAACGTTTATAGAGGCGTTTTTTCCTTTTTTACCTTTGGTCGTGTTCGTTGTCGCCAATGCGAGCGCATTTGGTTTATGGTTAGGTTTTTTATTATCCTGGATAGGGTCTGCAGCTGGTTCATATACTGTATTTTTACTTGTCCGACATTTTGGCAAGCATCCAAAGTTTCGGTTTGTAACAGGCAGTAAAAAAGTAGAGAAGCTAATAAAATGGGTAGATATGAATGGTATTAGTCCTCTGTTCGTATTACTTTGTTTTCCTTTTACACCCTCAGTCATTGTAAACATTGTAGCGGGGCTATCTCATATTCATAAAAAGTTTTATTTAGTGGTGTTATTGGCTGGGAAGTTCGTGATGATTTTAGGAATGAGCGTGCTTGGTTACGATTTAAAGGCGCTCCTAACAAGCCCTGTAAGACTGATTATTGCGGCTGTTGCGATTGTCGTGCTTTGGTGGATCGGTAAGTTTATGGAGAAACGACTAAATTCGCGTGTAGAGAAAGATTTAAAACAAGCACGAAAATTGACGAAAAATCATTAACGATGAAAGTTGAATATGCACATCATGCCCCTTATTTCATGTAAAATGAGAGAAGGGGTTTTTAATCTTCATTCATAAAGGTAAGGCAATGCTCGGGTAACATGGAGTAGCGCTTAGATAAAACATTAAAATGCACAGTTAGAGTAGCGAAACGCTCGGGTCAATAAGAAAACTACTCAGGTGGAATCGCAAAGTGATCGGGTCGATGAGAAAACCGCTCAGGTGGCCCAGCAAAGTGATCGGGTCAAAGAGAAAACCACTCAGGTGGAATCGCAAAGTGATCGGGTCGATGAGAAAACCGCTCAGGTAGTCCAGCAAAGTGATCAGGTCAAAGTGAAAACCACTTACTTTGAGTAGCAAAGCCCAAGATATTTACGAGACTAACATTTTTTTTAAAATAGATTATTAATAGGAGGAGAAAAGTACATGACATTGCGTATTGTATCAGGACGTTCAGGAACAGGTAAATCAACGTTTATTCATCAAGAGATTGTCGAGCAACTAAAATCAGATCCGTTAGGGCATCCAATTTTTGTGATTGTACCTGACCAGATGTCTTACTCAACGGAGTATGAGCTAACGAATAAGCATGGCTTGCAAGGCTTAATTCGTGCGCAGGTCATGACATTTAAACGATTAGCATGGCTAGTATTACAGGAAACGGGTGGTATTGCTCGAAAAGAAGTAAATGGCTATGGCTATCGAATGCTTATCCGCAAACTTTTAGAGGAACAAAAAAGTGAGTTTTCGTTATTTCGACAAGCAGCTGGGAAACGAGGCTTTACAGAGGAAATTGAAACGCTATTACGAGAGTTTAGTCGTTATAGTGTAAATAGTTCGGTGTTAGCTGAAGTGACAGCGTCTTTACAGGCCATTGATGCGCCTAATACATTGCAAGCGAAGACGAATGATTTACAAGTAGTTTTACAAGCTTTAGAGGAACGACTTGGTACGACATATGTCGATAGTGAGGGGTATTATCCGATTTTAACCGAACAACTAAAATACTCTGAAACGATGAAGCAGGCGTCCATTTATATAGATGGTTTTACAGCATTTACTGTAAGAGAATTAGAACTTGTAAAAGAGTTATTAAAGGTGACGAAACAGGTGACGGTAGTTCTTCCTTTTGATCATATCGAGGAAGTTTATGATGAGCAGTCTTTATTCCATGAGGCCGCTTCAACGAACCAACGTATACACGATATTGCAAATGAAGAAGGCATTGAAGTTGACGCACCATTGCACTTCTACGATACGCATCGTTTTCAATCTGGCGATTTACAACATATGGAAAAATATTTTACGGATATGGTGCCTCAAGCGAAAGAAACTTCAGGTGATGTAATGGTACTTGAAGCCTCTAATCGACGTGCGGAGATACATGCCATTGCCCGGGAAATAACAAAACTGACAAGAGAGAAGAGGTATCGCTATCAAGATATAGTACTTCTTTATAGACAAGCAGAAGTCTATGACCCGCTCATTACAACAATTTTCCAACAATATGAAATTCCTATTTTTACAAATTCAAAAAAGACGATGCTGCATCACCCTTTAATTGAGCTTAGTCGATCTGTTTTAGAGGTTATTACTTCTAATTGGAAGTATGAACCAGTTTTTCGTAGTGTGAAAACAGATCTATTTTTCCCGTTACATGCTGAGCTAAATGTTTGGCGAGAGCGTGCGGATCGTTTAGAAAACTACTGTTTAGCACAGGGCGTCTATGGTGAGCGCTGGTTTGAGGAAGCTCGATGGTTTTTCAAAAAGTATCGTGGACTTGAATTCCATTCACGCGTACAAACGGACGAAGAACGTGCCATGCAGGCAGAAATCGAGGCCATTCGCGATGAAATTCGTCAGCCGCTCAAATTATTACAGGACAAGCTGGAAGTAGCGACAACAGGTAGAGATGTAGCTACAGCTTTATTTGAATTGATTGAGAGTTTAAATGTTTATGAAAAGCTTCAAGCACTGAAAGACCGTGAACTTGATCGAGGTGATGCATTAGCTGCAAGTGAGCATGATCAAGCGTGGAAAGAATGGATTGCAGTACTCGATCAATTTGTTTATATGTTTGGTGAGCAGGAGATGACCGTAGAGGAAGCAGCGAAAATTTTAGATGAGGGCTTTGACACATTAGAATTTTCGCGTATCCCTCCTACATTAGATGAGGTTATGGTAGCGACGGTTGATTTAGCACGTTTATCGAATATAAAAGTCGCTTTTGTCTTAGGAATGAATGATGGGGTTTATCCAACTCGTATGGATTATGAGGGATTGCTGTCAGATACCGAACGTGAATGGTTTAGTCAAATTGGTTATGAGCTTGCACCAACATCTAAAAATCGTTTACTGCAGGAAAATTTCTTGCTATATCGTGCTTTAACGACGCCATCCGATAAATTATATATGTCCTACCCAACGGCAGATGAAGAGGGCAAGGCGCTATTGTCATCACTCTATATAAAGAAAATAATCGGCAATGATAAAACGGCAGGCCTTTTGAGTGGAGTCAAAGTTGAGCGAGTTGTCATTGATCCAATTGAATTACTTGAAGAAAGTGCTTTACCGTATATACGTCATCCTCGTACTGCTTTAGCACATTTAATGGTGCAGAAACGCCAAGCTGAGCACAGCCGCGAGCTTGCGCCAGAGTGGCTTGCTTTACAAAAATTTTATAAACAGGATCCTTATTGGGCACTTATTTATGAACGAGTTTTACATCCAATTACTCATAAAAATGAAGCAGAGCCATTAGAAAATTACATCACTCAGGAATTATATGGTCAAAAGCTAACTTCTAGTGTGTCTCGTATTGAGAAATACTTCCGTTGCCCATTTTCGCATTTTACAACGTATGGGCTGCGTCTAGAAGAGCGGGCAGAGTACAGACTAGAAACATTTGCAATGGGTGATTTATTTCATGAGGCATTGAAATGGATTACTGAAGAGACACACCGTCTGCAACTATCATGGATACGTTTAACAAAGCAGCAAATTAAACAATTAGCACGACAAGCCGTTGAGCAAATTGTGCCGGTGTTTTCACATCAAATCTTACTGTCGAGCGCACGTTATCGCTACATTCAACGCAAGCTTATTCGGATTGTTGAGCGAACAATGACGGCACTTACACAGCATGCGAATGTATCTCACTTTAAACCAATTGCTATTGAGGCATCGTTTGGACCAGGGCAAAATGAACAGCTTCCTCCACTTGAAATTGATTTAACAGGTGGAAAGAAAATGTTTATGCGAGGCCGTATAGATAGGGTGGATAGTGCGTCTATTGATGACCGCTCTTATTTACGGATCGTCGATTATAAATCATCAGCTCGTGATTTAGATTTGAATGAGGTCTACTATGGATTGTCTTTACAGGTACTAACGTATTTAGATGTGGCGATGGAAAATTCCTCTTATTGGCTACCAGGTGAAGCGGAGCCAGCCGGGGTTCTTTACGTCCATGTCCACAATCCAATGCTAAAGCTTGATAAGGATTTAAGCGACAGTGAAATAGAGGAAGATCGATTAAAGCAATACAAAATGAAAGGTCTTTTGTCAGAAAATGCAGAGGCCATTTTATCAATGGACGAGCAATTAGAGGAATCGAGTGGGCATTCAAAAATTATTCCTGTCTATATGAAGAAGGATGGGACACCATCCGAATCTCAGTCACGTATTGTACCTGTTAATGATATGAAAAATCTACAGCATTTTGTACGACGCAAGCATCAAGAGGCTGGTAATGGAATTTTAGCAGGGGATACCTCAATTAGTCCTTATAAACTTAAAACAAAAACAGCATGTGACCATTGTCAATTTACAGCTGTTTGTCAATTTGACCCATCTGATGGTAAGCAAAGCTATCGTCAGTTACAGCAAGCAAAACCGAATGATATCGTAGAGATAATTCGGAAGGAGATGAAGTAAGTTGGTACAAAAAATACCTGAAAAACCAGCGGAAGTAACATGGACTGACGACCAGTGGAAGGCAATCTATGCAAGTGGTCAGGATACGCTTGTATCGGCTGCGGCAGGCTCTGGTAAAACGGCAGTATTAATTAATCGCATGATTGAAAAGGTAGTTGCGACAGAGAATCCCATTAATGTGGATGAGTTACTTGTTGTAACATTTACAAATGCATCTGCTGCTGAGATGCGTCACCGTATGGCGGAGGCACTTGAAAAGGCTATTGCAGAAAATCCAACTTCCAACCATTTGCGACGCCAGCTAAGCCTTGTCAATAAAGCACAAATCTCAACACTGCATTCCTTCTGCTTAGCCATTGTCAAACAGTACGCCTATATGTTGGATATTGACCCAGGCTTTCGTATAGCGAATGAGGCGGAGGTTGCCTTGTTAAGGGACGATATATTAGCAGATGTACTTGAAGAAGCTTACGATTCTGAGGATGAGGCACAGGTTCAAGCAATCTATCGTCTTGTTGATAGCTTCACATCAGATCGTGATGATCAGGCTATTGAAACATTAATAAGCAAGCTTTATGATACGTCTCGTGTTCATGCAGAGCCTCAAAAATGGCTTCGTAGTCTACCAGAGACATATGACTTAGCAGCAGACGTGACCATTGATGATTTAGAACTATCGAAATATGTGAAATTAACAGTCAAGCATAGTCTTGAGGAGGCATTCGTTTTAATTTCTGAAATGCGTGCCATTACGCTAAAGCCCGAGGGACCTTCGCCATATGCTGAAACTGCAGAAATGGATTTTGCCATGATTCAGGAAGGCATTCGCATTAGTCGTGAAGGAACGTGGCAGGAACTCTTTGATTATTTTGCTACTGTGAAATGGTCAACCTTAAAGCGTGTATCAAAGGATGCTTTAGTGGATGTAGAGCTACAAGAGCTTGCTAAGAAAAAACGTGAAGCAGCTAAAAAAATTGTGAACAAGCTGAAAGAGACCTTTTTTGTTCGGACTCCTGCACGCTTGCTTGAAGAAATACGATTAATGGAACCGACGATAGGAACATTAGTCGAATTAACAAATATTTTTAGTGAACTGTTCCGCATGGCAAAATTAGAACGAGGAATTATTGATTTCTCGGATTTAGAGCATTTCGCCTTGCAAATTTTAACTGTAGAAGTCGAAGGTGAATTACAGCCTTCACCTGTTGCACTAGATTTGAAACAACGTTTTAAAGAAGTACTTGTTGATGAATACCAAGATAGTGCGACACGTTGCTAATTGAAAAGATTAGCCACTAGCATATTTGCTAGGAGAACTAAGAAATCAGATGAGTCGAATGATGAGGTAAC
>NZ_JBNNTW010000013.1:0-78298 GCF_050279145.1 Lysinibacillus sp. NPDC094177
TTCGTCCTGAGCCAGGATCAAACTCTCCATAAAAAGAAATTTGATTAGCTCAAATTGTTTTGCTGGCATCATGTTTGATGTCCAAAATTTTGTTTTTTCACTAACTCAAGGTTAGTTACTAAAAACTTTATTGATTACGTTTTGCTTGTTCAGTTTTCAAGGTTCATTTCGTTGCCACTTCTTTAGTAGCAACTCTTATATAATATCACGTCGTTTACTAGATGTCAACAACTAATTTATTTAATTTAATTGTCCTTCACTAGTTATCTTAGCGACTCGTATAATACTACACGCATATTTTAAAAAGGTCAACACTTTTTTCGAAAAAATTTATACCTTTTTCATTTCATCGAAAAACTTCCTATTTATATAGCTACGAAAAAATTAAAATCAGATTTTTCATCTCTAGTTAATTTAACTTCTTTATAGCTATCTGAAATTGAATTTTATTATAACCTTAAATAAAAAACTAGTATACTTCACAAAAAATTTAACAAAAAAACTCGGTATAGAAACCGAGTTTTTAAAATGGAAAGAAAAATGGAATTGCTAGAATCATGACAATAAACATAATAATCTGTAGTGGAATTCCAATCTTCACAAAGTCCATAAATTTATAACCACCTGCTGTCATCACAAGCGCATTTGTTGGAGAAGCAATTGGTGTGACAAATGCCATACTTGCCGCTACAGCAACAGCAATCATAAATGTCGTTGGACTTGCATCCATTGCAATCGCGGCATTCATAGCAATCGGCGCGAACAATACAGCAGTCGCCGTATTACTAATAAATTGTCCGAAAATCACTGTTAAAATATATACACCAATCAGTACTCCATATGGTCCATAATCTCCAAGCGCGTTTATAATACCATCGGATAAAATGACCATACCACCTGTTTTCTCCAATGCAGTCGCCATCGGAAGCATTGCAGCTACAAGCACAATACTTTCAAAATTCATGTTACTGTATGCATCTTCCATATTACGTAAACAGCCTGTTAAAATCATCAATACAGCACCAATCATAACGGAAATAACAGCAGGAAAAATTTCAAAGGCCATTAACATAATCATTAAAAGCATAATGACACCAGCAATACCTGCTTTACCCGTTGCTGCCGCGACACTCGCATGCTCCTTCGGTTGACCCACAACAACGACATCCTGCGTTTCTCGTGCGAGTAATAGAATTTCATCCCATGCTCCTTGCACTAAAATAGCATCCCCAAATTTCAATTTATGCGTCACCATATCTTGAAGCTTATAGCCGCCTCTACGATTAATGCCAATTATATTAAGATTATATTTTTCTCGAAAGCCTAGGGTGCTAACACTCTTATTAATAAAGCTAGAATTTGGCGTTAATAATACTTCAGCAATACCAAGATGCTTCGACACCAATTCATCAGCTTCTCCTTCAGCAAGTTCCTGCATCTCTAGACTATAATCCGAAGCAAAACGACGAATATTCTCTTCCTCACCTTGGACATACAATTCATCTTTGGCATGTATCACACTTGTCGGACCTGCCATTTCCTGATATGTCATCGGTAAAAAATTAATGCCTTCTTGTGATCGTCGGTGAATTTTCATCATACAGAGCGTATATTCGGCCGGAAGCTTTAATTCTGCTAATGTTGCATCAATAATAGACGAATCCTCTGGCACAAATACTTTAAACAAGCGATTATTTAAATCATATTGTTTAATAATTTTTTTGGGGGATAATTTATAGTCAGCATTTGATTGTGTACGATTTTTTTCATTTGGTAAAAGAGTATTGCGCACCAGCACTAAATAAATAATACCAACTATCATTCCTACAATACCGATGGGTGTCACTTCGAAAAATCCTAGCTTATTATAGCCGCGATCTACTAATAACTGACTGACAATTAAATTTGTCGGTGAAGCAATTAATGTCATAAGTCCGGAAAGACTCGCAACATAAGAAAGGGGTAGCAAAAATTTCGATGGACTTTCCTTCATACTAATAGCAATACTAACTACGATCGGCATCATTAAAGCGACAGTACCTGTATTACTCATAAAGGCACCTACCGACCCTACAATAATGAGCAATAACACAAATAACTTCCGCTCACTATCACCTGACCATTTCAACAATAATCGCCCTGCCATCCCCGCAAGTCCAGTGCGCAAAATTCCTGCGCCCACAACAAATAGCCCTGCAATCATTAAAACTACAGAATTCGAAAAACCAGCAAGCGCCTCTGTTGGCGTTAAAATATCTGTAATGACAAAAGCAAGAAGTGACACAATCGCAACGAGATCTGCTCGTACTTTATTCGTCACAAATGCAAAAATTGTTGCTCCTAAAATAAGAAATGTTAATGTAAGCTGCACTTCTAAGAATTCCTTTCTAACATTAATCATTGTGCTAGGTGATATACAAAACCTTTTGTATATCACCTAGCACGTTTGCTATATCATTTAGATTTATTATATCTTACCCAAAACGATATATAGGAAAGTTCACCATCTTTTCGAAATAAAAGATTCATCACCATAGCGCGAGGTTGATTTCCGTTCCGGCTGGATGCTTTTATCGCTGCCGCTTCGCTTTCGCGCAGAGCAGAGCTTCCTGGGGGCGTCCGATGAGCCGCTTGGGGCAACAGATGTTTTTTGCGCGAAAGCGAAGCGACAGCGGCAGATGTTTTTTGCGCGAAAGCGTAGTGCTAACGAAGCGTCAGCAAAGTGTTTTTGTCTGTGCGAAAGCGTAGTGCAACGTAGCGACAGCAACAGCACCGATGTTGGTCACGAAGGCGTTATCACAGGATGTGATGGTTTTAGCCTTCGTTCCTCTATTGCTAATCCCCAAGGAATCACCCAGCCTCCACTCCAATCAACTTATATAATTAGTATACAAATGTTATCCCCAACTTTTGATAATCCCAATAAAAATAAGTTTGGTATTGACCTACACCCCCAACTTTTCCAAAAAGAATACATAGCTCCTCATCGTTAGTATAAGAAGGCAGTTTGAATCAAAAGAGTATAGCGATGATTAAAACATTTAAAATCCAGCCTATATTAGGATGGGATAGTGTTTAGTTAATTTTCATTCAAGGTGAACCTCACCATAGCGGAAAACGAGATAATTTCAACGCTCTTCACAATACAATGTGTGGTATTACTCCGCACTCTACTATCACGTATCGGCCATACTAGATTATTTTTGATAAAGGTTATGCTCTTTAATATAGTCATAGCAAACGTCAGGCAGTAGATATTTTGGTTCACCGCCCATTGCGAATTCTTCTCGAATATAGGTAGAGCTAATTTCCATCGCTAAGCCTTTGTCAATTAGATGGAATCTTCCATCATCATGATTTCTCAAAATTGGAGAACGACTGATCGTTGATAACATATCTACCCCATGCCTTGCCATTATAATAAATTTATTCTCAGCTACTAACGCTTCTCCTTTTTTCCACATTCCTGCCCCAATATCAACTAATAAGTCAGCTCCCATAATAAAATGAATTTCATCATTCGGAAGTTGTTCTCTAAAATATTTCATCGTACCATATGTGTAAATGTTCCAGCCTTCTTGCTCCATTTCGTATGAATCAGCAATAAAGCGCTCATCCTTTGCAATAGCCAGCTGTAGCATATTCCATCGATGAGTATTCTCTGTTTTTATCTCCTTATCCTTTCGTTTATTTGAGCAAGGTAAAAAAATTACTTTATCTAATTTGCAACGATGTGCGACAGTGCTTGCGGTCCACAGATGAACATTTGTAATTGGATCAAAGGATGATCCGTAAATTCCTATTTTCGTCATTATCTATCCCTCCATTCCTCTTCCCTATTACCATTCATCATCTTCGTGACTTTTTCTATAATTTCTTTATTTCTTGTCATTTTGTTATCCTAGCATGCTTGACTTAAATAGACTGGATACTCTTCTGGATTCATCGTTCGTTTGTACTCACTCCATAGTAGATGCAAATTTTCTTCTACATATACTTGAATTTCCTGAAGTGTTGATTCCTTGTAAAGAATAGACCTATTTACTACAATGTCTTGATGTGTAAAATTTATTACTAATTTGCTGATATAAGTATGAACAGAGGGGAACATTTTCAAGCGTTCTTCCTCTTGTGGATTTTTGTAGTCTAATGCAAGATAATTCAGCGGGTGACCAAACCCGCTGAACCAAATTAAAAAAGCATAAATAAAGCATTTCTGCCTTACTTATGCCTTTCGTATTATTTAATTCACAAGTTGATTTTTCAAAAGAATACCATCCTGTACAACAACTCGCCCATTTTTAATTACAGTATTCGTATGATTCATGCCATAGAAATATTGTAACTGCTTGTAATTGGCAACATCCAATATAATGACGTCAGCTTGTTTGCCTGCTTCAAGGGAGCCAATTTGATGTCCACGGTTAAGTGCATATGCTGCATTAACAGTTGTCGCTGTTAACACTTCCTCCAATGTCATGCCCATATGCATACAAGCCAAATTCATGATAAATGGCAGACTCATCGTTGGGGATGAGCCAGGGTTAAAGTCAGTTGAAATAGCAACAGGTACCCCTTCATCAATCATTAGGCGTCCTCTCGCAAATGGTGCACGTAAGAAGAATGCTGTTCCAGGTAACAAAACGGCAATCGTCCCAGCTTCCGCCATTTTTTCTATGCCCTCATCAGAAGCAACTAGTAAATGCTCTGCTGAAATTGCCCCTACTTCCGCAGCAAGCTCCGCTCCCTTATAAGGCTCAATTTCATCTGCATGAATTTTCGGTGTTAGCCCCAACACTTTTCCAGCCTCTAAAATGCGTCGTGATTGCTCTGGAGTAAATACCCCTTTTTCACAAAACACATCATTAAATTCCGCAAGCTTTAGCTCCGCTACTTTCGGCAGCATTTCATGAATGACCACATCCACAAATTCATCCTCACGCCCCTTATAGTCACGTGGTACTGCATGCGCACCCATAAAGGTACTAACGACATCAATGTCATGTGAGGCTTGCAATTCCTTAGCTACCTCAAGCTGTTTCTTTTCAGTTTCCCAATCCAAGCCATAGCCTGATTTCGCCTCAACAGTAGTGACACCATGCTTTAAAAACACATCTAAATGATTCATAGTTTTTTCACATAAATCACCAAAGCTAGTTTCTCGTGTCCGGTTTGTTGTGGCATGAATCCCGCCGCCTGCATTCATAATTTCCATATATGTGGCACCATTGAGTCGCATATTAAACTCCTGCTCACGTGTGCCACCATGAACTAAATGCGTATGACAATCTACCAGACCCGGCATAACAACCTTACCTGAGGCGTCAATAACTTCAGCCACCTTTACTAGTTCAGGGAAGTCTTCTTCCAGCTGTTCTATAGGCCCAACTGCTATAATGCTGTCTCCCTTCATTAAAACACTGCCATTTTCCACTACTGCAATTTCACGCATTTGTTCCTTTGTACGAGGGCCTTGAATGGCACTTTTTAACGTGATCACTTCATTGGCGTTTTTGATTAAAATTGTCACTTAGCATCATCCTTTAACATTGGGATATGCACACCTTTGTTCTTTGCTGTATTAATGGCAATTTCATAGCCAGCATCTGCGTGACGCACAACACCCATTCCTGGATCCGAAACTAACACTCGTGCAATCTTCTCTGCGGCTAGCTCAGAACCATCCGCTACTAGCACTTGGCCAGCATGCTGAGAATAACCCATACCTACACCACCACCGTGATGAACACTTACCCAACTTGCACCACTTGCTGTATTGACAAGCGCATTTAGAATTGGCCAGTCTGATACTGCGTCAGAGCCATCAAGCATGCCCTCTGTTTCACGATTTGGCGATGCAACTGAGCCTGAGTCTAGATGATCTCGACCAAAAACAATCGGTCCTGATAACTCACCATTGGCAACCATTTCATTAACCTTCAATGCAAAGCGATGACGATCACCATAGCCTAACCAACAAATACGTGCAGGTAATCCTTGCCACTTTACCATTTTTTGTGCCATATCAATCCAGTTCACAAGACCTTCATCTTCAGCAAACATTTCTTTTGCAAGTGCATCTGTTTTATAAATATCCTCAGGATCACCGGAAAGCGCAGCCCAACGGAATGGTCCTTTACCCTCACAGAATAATGGACGAATGTACGCAGGAACAAAGCCAGGGAAGTCAAATGCATTTGTTACACCCATCTCTTTAGCATAAGCACGAATATTATTACCATAATCAAATACTTCTGCACCCGCTTGTTGGAATTCAAGCATTGTACGAACATGCTCAGCCATTGTCTCTTTTGCTCTTCGCTCATACGTTTTCACATCATTTTTACGCAGTTTAAGTGCTTCCTCAAACGTCATGCCATTTGGAACATAGCCATTTATTGGATCGTGGGCAGATGTTTGGTCAGTGACAAAATCAGGGATAATTCCTCTGTTCAATAGCTCACGATTAATGTCTGCACAGTTGCCAACAAGACCAATCGATGCAGGCTCTTTTTGGTCACGTAGTTTATTAACTAATTCGATAGCTTCATCTACCGTCTCCACAAGATAGTCGCAGTAGCCCTCTTTTATTTTACGTTCAATTCGAGCGCGATCCACTTCGACTACTAAAATTACAGCGCCAGCCATTTTCCCAGCTAAAGGCTGTGCACCACTCATACCACCCATACCACCTGTAAGGATGAATTTGCCGCGTAAATCAGCTGTACCAAATACCTTTTTCCCTGCCTCTACAAACGATAAATACGTTCCTTGTAAAATCCCTTGTGCGCCAATATAAATCCAACTACCAGCCGTCATTTGACCGTACATCATTAAATCGCGGTCCTCTAACTCATAAAAATGCTCCCAATTTGCCCACGCTGGTACTAAATTAGAATTTGCAATTAATACACGTGGTGCATGTTCATGTGTACGGAATACAGCTACCGGTTTTCCCGATTGAATAAGAAGTGTTTCATCATTCTCTAACTCTTTTAATGACGCAATAATTTGCTCATAACTCTCCCAATTACGCGCTACTTTCCCAATTCCACCATAAACGATTAGTTCATCTGGATTTTCTGCTACTTCAGGATCTAAATTGTTCATTAACATACGCATTGCAGCTTCCTGTGTCCATCCCTTACATGTTAATTCTTTTCCACGTGGTGCACGAATATTTGTTTTAACTACCATTAAAAACACACTCCTTTAAAATAGTAAAAATGCTATTGGTGTTACGATGATTAGAGTTAATACGACACGCTCAAACCAAATGAGTAAAATTTGGCGCAATGTCAATGGAATTTCAGATGATAAAATAAGTGGAATAACGGCTGAAAAGAACAAAATTGCCGATATTGATACGACCGCCACAATAAATTTCGTCACAAGTGTTGCTTGTGTGACAACAAGTGCTGGCAAAAATACTTCTGCTAATGATAATGACAGCGCTTTCGCTGCTAAATATGGTTCTGGAACTTGTAATACATATGTGAATGGTACAAAAATATACGCAAGCCAATCAAAAATTGGTGTATATGTTGCAAGTACAAGCCCTAACAGACCAATTGATAGAATCGACGGAATAACACCCATAGCCATGATGAAACCATCCTTTAAATTCATCCATAAAATTTTAGATAAAGGTGGATTTTGCTCAACTGCATCCATCGCTTGGCGCCACGCTTCTTTAAAACGGTCCTTCTGAACAATCTTTTCTGGCATCGGGGTCGTTCCCTCGTAGTATTCATCCTTCATCGAACGAAGTGGATAAATACGCGCTGTTAACGCAGTGACCACAAATGTCACAACGAGTGACACCCAGAAAAACGCATTCCAATGCTCCATAATATCAAGGGTACTTGCAATGACCACCATAAACGTTGCAGAAACAGTCGAGAAACCTGTTGCAATAATTGCGGCTTCCTTCGCTGTGTAGCGACCTTCCATATAAACACGGTTCGTTAAAAGTAATCCAACCGAATAACTACCGACAAATGATGCTACTGCATCCACTGCTGAACGTCCTGGTGTTCTAAAAATAGGTTTCATAAACGGCTGTGTTAAAACACCGATGTATTCAAGCAATCCATAGCTTACTAAAAGTGCTAAAAACAAAGATCCAATTGGAATTAGAATTCCCACTGGTTTAACAAGCTTCTCCAGTAAATACGGGCCGATACTTTCATCCGCTAACCATGCAGGACCTATATTGAAAATTAACAAAATCCCCGCAATCATACCGCCCACTTTAAAAATTGACATGATAATATTGACTATCGATTTATTCCATTTCTTAGCAAGGAATGGATGAATCGCTCCACCTATAAGCATTATGAGTACATATGCAGTTACAAGCAGTGGTGCTTCGGCGCGAATAAAATTTACAATGTGATCAATTAAAATCGTATTCTTACCTTGCCATTCAAATGAGATGAAAAAACTAAATATTCCGACTAAACTACAGATAATCATCTTGAAAGCGGAGGAGACTCGAAAATCCGAGTCTTGCCTCAGCTCTTGTTGTTGAAATTCCATCCTATCCCCCCACGCAAGTGCTCTTTCTGAGAGAAATCCCCAGTTCATCCGAACAAGTTGAAGGATTTTTTGGATTTTCTCTAGGAAGTTATCGCCTTATAATTACATATACTCATTTAATAGAACATCACTCGTTAATAAATACCTTGAAAGCGCTTCAATTTCATCGCCAATTGGTTGATCCGCTAACAGCGGCGGACAGAATTCACGCACTTTTTCTAAAAACTTTCGCGTTGTTGGAGATAACTGCTCTTCTGCCTTGTCTAAATGGATAGCCTGCGATGCACAAATCATTTCTATCGCAATGACATGAGCGGCATTTTGTACAATTTGACGTACTTGCCTAGCTGATGTTGTACCCATGCTCACATGATCCTCTTGGTTACCTGATGTCGGTATCGAATCCACACTTGAAGGATGCGCCAATACTTTGTTTTCAGATACGATAGAGGCTGCTGTATATTGAGCAATCATTAGTCCACATTCAATACCAGGATTTGTCGCTAAAAATGGTGGTAAACCTTCATTAAGCTGCGGATTAACCATTCTCTCCGTACGTCGCTCTGAAATATTAGCCCACTCACTTACACCGACTTTTAAAAAGTCCATTGCTAATGCAATTGGTTGACCGTGGAAATGCCCACCAGACAATACTTCTCCATTTTCTAAAACTATCGGATTATCTGTCGTTGCATTCATTTCAGTTTGCACGCGGTCCTCCGCATAGAAAAATGACTGCCATGAAGCACCATGCACTTGCGGAATGCAACGCAGTGAATAGGCATCCTGCATACGGATTTCACCTTGCTTTGTCACACGTTTACTTCCTTCAAGCCACTTACGGATTCGTCCACCAACAAGCTCTAACTCCGGATGTGGTCTTACCGCCAAAAGCGCTGGGTCAAATGCTGAAGTAATACCCTTCAGTGCCTCAAGTGTTAAACTTGCTGCCATATCTGCCGCTAGCCCAATACGCTCTGCCTCATTCACTGTTAAAACTCCGATACCTGTCATTGCTTGTGTACCATTTACAAGCGCTAGCCCTTCCTTAGCTTGTAGTCGGACAGGCTTTAGCCCAGCTTGCTGCAATGCAGTACCACCACTGACAACCTCTCCATTAAATTCAGCCTTGCCTTCACCCACTAGCACTAAGGCTAAATGTGATAATGGCGCTAAATCTCCACTTGCTCCAACCGAACCTTGAGATGGTACAATTGGATGTACTCCCTTATTTATAAAGTCTAATAGCAGCTGCACTGTTTCCAGACGAATTCCTGAAAAACCACGCGCTAAAGCATTGGCACGTAAAACCATCATTGCACGTACAACATCCGTCGGGAATGGTTGACCAACACCAGTTGCATCTGAGCGCAATAAATTCAACTGTAAAAGCTCAATGTCTTCTTCTTCAATCTTTATATTACTTAGCTTTCCAAAGCCTGTATTCACACCATATATCGTTTGCCCTTCAGCTAAACGTTTTTCAATTCGTTCCCTACTTAAACGTATACGCTCCACACTGTCTACAGATAGCGCTACTGTAGCAAGACCGTTTACAATTTCCTCTATTTGCTGTCTTGTTAATGTCTTGCCATCGAGCTCGATGATAGATTTCATATGACATCCCCCTGTCCCTTTATAGCTATGTAAAAAATGCTTTGAATATAATATTGCTACCGCTTTGCTTTCGCGCAGAAGTGATTTTGCCGAAAGAAGATAAGTAACAATTACTCTAATTACATTGTACAAATTTGCTTTTTCAGAAAATAGAGAATTTTAAAAGAGAAAACATGAATTATTTCAGATTTTTTGTTATTTTAATAATATAATAGTATTTTTTTAAGAAACTAGATAATTTTAAGGAAGGTTGATCGTTATGAGATTGTTATTAATTGACAAAGACCCCACTGATCTTTCAGGTATTCGTTGGTTTCTGCATACATATTTTCCTGGGGATGTAACCATTGAAATAAGTACCACTGTTAATGAGGCGCTTCAAAGTATCCAACGATTCGAGCCTGAGGTGATACTGCTGAATATCGACCTATTCTCAAATAATCGTTTAACTGCACTTTATCGTGTTTTACAAAAACATTCAGGGACTATTTTAGCTATGACGACAGAGCCATTATTTAAAAATGCGTTGAAAGCAATCGATTTGCAGGTTGCACATCTTTTCGTTAAACCAATTGATTTAGAAGTTTTAAAGCAAAAGCTCACTGCCATCTCCCTTCGGACACCAAAGGTAACGGCAGTGTATCAAGAAGCTACAGATGAGTCCTTTTACTATCAACTATTTTTAGATAGTAAAACAAGTTCCTTAGAAACAAATATACATTTCACAATGATCGAGCCTGAGCATTCCGAAATGTTTAACAAACTTTACAATTGGCTTCAGCAAACTCCTATTTATTATCATATGAAGATTTATCCTTTGTCCGATAGGATTGTCTGCTTATTCCAAACAGACGATTTAAAAATCGTAGAGAAGGATGTTCGTACATTAATGAAGGAATGGCGATTAACAAATAATAGCTCTTTAAATATTGGGATTTACGATGGGGAACCTACTACCATGAAGAATATGTATACCTTAACGAAGCGTACACTTCATCAAAGCTTTTATGAAGGCTATGGACACATTTTTTATGCTAGTAAACAATTAGAGACACAGCCCTTTGATCCTTTGTTAACACCAGAAGAGCAACAATTACTAATAAGTAGTTTGGAAGATGGGAATATTGAAGCCGTTAAAGCATTTTTATATCGACTATCTAATGAAGGAATTTATTACGAGCAAGATGACTTACGTATTCATCTGACGAGTGTTTTAGCACAAATTCGACGCTTTATGCTGAAGTATAAATTACATGAGAAAGCTTCAATTGAGCAAAATTATCGTCAGCTTTTTCATTTAATTATTGAGCATCCTATATTTTACACCATTCTAAATGGCATCATATCATTTACACAAAGACTTATTGAATTGGCTCGTGAGGCGCGAATGGAAAAACGAGCTGACTATGTAGAACTGGCCATAGAAATTATCGATCAACAATTTCAGGATAGCGGGTTATCTTTACCTTTCGTTGCCCATAAATTAGGGATTAGCCCCAATTATTTAAGTACAATTTTCCCAAAGAAACAAGGCTTGCCATTTAAACGCTACTTACAGCAGGTCCGAATTCATAATGCCACAAAAATGCTTGTCGAAACAGATTTTGCAATTAGTGAAATTGCATATTTAAATGGTTTTGATGATTCGAATTATTTCATTAAAATTTTTAAACAGCAAATTGGGATTACTCCTAATCGATATCGTAAAGCTTAAAAAGGTTCCTCACCATAACGTGGAGTTTATTTCAGTTCCAACTCCGCTTGGGGCAAACGGATGTTGGTCACGAAGGTGAATTTCAGCCTTCGCTCCTCTACTGACTTGTATCTAGGTCTCATCGGGAACGCTGATTCCCAATGAGTCGTCCAGCCTTCACTTCAATCTACTTAGATACACGGAATAAGTTCCAACAAATGTAATCCTTATCCTTTGGTAATGAGCCTTAAAAATCAATATTTTTTCAATTATCATATCCTATTTTCAATAAGAATAGATAAACAACAGAATTCACTTTTAATTTCGAGCTATCTCTTCTCTATAACTCATTTTTAAATAATTCTCGAAAAATGTTTAAAAAAGCTAATTTTGAGGTAGAAACTATTCATAAACTCTTTAAATTTCGCATATATTTATAGTTTATATCTTAATATAAAAATTCTTTAACAATAATAATTATAATTTACTAGCAATTCTAGTTTGTATTTGTTATAGTTATTGATGAAGAGTTTGACTCACAATTTTTTCTTCAGGAGGTAAACTAATATGACAAACCAAAATGATCGTAGCCGTCGATTTACAACAGCAGGTGGCGCTCCAGTAGTAAGCAACCACGATTCAATGTCAGCAGGTCCTCGTGGTCCTCTATTACTCCAGGATGTATGGCTGGTTGAAAAATTAGCAAACTTCAACCGTGAAGTTATTCCTGAACGTCGTATGCACGCTAAAGGTTCAGGTGCATTCGGTACTTTCACTGTTACGCATGATATTACTAAATATACAAAAGCAAAAATCTTCTCAGAGATTGGGAAAAAAACTGAAATGTTTGCACGCTTCTCCACAGTTGCAGGTGAGCGTGGTGCAGCGGATGCTGAGCGCGATATTCGCGGCTTTGCTCTTAAGTTCTATACAGAAGAAGGTAACTGGGATTTAGTTGGTAACAATACACCTGTATTCTTCTTCCGTGACCCTTTACACTTCACAGATTTAAACCACGTGGTAAAACGTGATCCACGTACAAATATGAAAAACGCTAATTCAAACTGGGATTTCTGGACTTCATTACCTGAGGCGCTTCACCAAGTAACAATTGTTATGTCTGACCGTGGTATTCCGTCTGGTTACCGCAATATGCATGGTTTCGGTTCGCATACTTATAGCTTTATTAATGCTGAAAACGAGCGCGTATGGGTTAAATTCCACTTCCGTACAGAGCAAGGCATAGAAAACTTAACAGGTGCTGAGGCAGGTGAGATAATCGGTAACGACCGTGAATCTTCACAACGTGACCTGTATGAGGCAATTGAAAAAGGTGATTTCCCTAAATGGAAAATGTACATTCAAGTAATGACAGAGGAACAAGCTCGTGAATTACCATATAACCCATTTGACTTAACAAAGGTATGGTATAAAAAAGACTTCCCATTAATTCCTGTAGGTGAATTCGAGTTAAACAAAAACCCGGACAACTACTTTGCGGAAGTTGAGCAAGCAGCATTTGCACCGTCTAACATTATTCCTGGTGTTAGCTTCTCACCAGACAAAATGTTACAAGGTCGTATCTTTGCATATGCAGATGCTCAACGCTACCGCTTAGGTGTAAACCACTACATGCTTCCTGTAAACGCACCAAAATGCCCATTCCGTTCATTCCACCGCGATGGTGCTATGCGTTTCGATGGCAACCTTGGCTCAACTTTGGGCTATGAACCAAATAGCTACGGCGAATGGGAGCATAACTTAGACTATAAAGAGCCTGAATTACGTATTGATGGTCATGCAGGTATCCACGACTTCCGTGAAGACGACAATAACTACTTCGAGCAGCCAGGTAAATTATTCAACCTAATGACTGCTGAAGAGCAACAACGCCTATTCGAAACTACTGCTAATGATATGGCGTCTGTTGAAGAGTTCATCAAACGTCGTCATATTCTTCACTGCTATTTAGCTGATCCAGCATATGGTGAAGGTGTAGCAAAAGCTATGGGTCTTTCATTAGAAGGTATGGATCTTTCAAACCCATACGTAAAACAACCAACTAACGTTTAATTTTCTATTATTATATTGATATCCAAATCCAACTTTTTACTCCATGCGTAGGGCAACTTCACATGGAGTTTTTTTATCTTAATGACCAAATGAGGTCTCATCATCAAAATGTGTGGCTGATTTCCGTTCCGATTGGGCGCTTTCCAGGAGTCGCCCAGCCTCCACTCCAATCAACTTGTATACATGGGTAGTTTTTAATAAATGTCATCCACCACTTTTGGAGATGAACCAAAATAAGGCTTGTGCCTAATTTAATAGACACAAGCCCGCTCTAATAGTTATTGATAAATTTGACTGCCTGCCTTTTTAAATTCCTCTGCCTTCTCCTGCATACCTTTGTGGATTGCTTCAGTCGTATTTAAGTCTTTTTCTTTTGCATAAGTACGAATATCCTGTGAGATTCTCATACTACAAAACTTAGGTCCACACATTGAACAGAAGTGCGCAGTTTTTGCTCCCTCTGCAGGCAATGTTTCATCATGATATTCAACTGCACGCTCTGGATCAAGCGATAGGTTGAATTGATCGCGCCAGCGAAATTCAAAGCGTGCCTTAGATAGCGCATCATCTCGCTGCTGCGCTCCCGGATGCCCTTTCGCTAAATCAGCCGCGTGTGCAGCAATTTTATACGTAATAACCCCTACACGAACATCCTCACGATTTGGTAAGCCGAGATGCTCTTTAGGTGTCACATAGCATAGCATTGCCGTACCAAACCACCCTATCATCGCAGCACCAATGGCTGATGTAATATGGTCATAGCCAGGAGCAATATCTGTTGTCAGCGGCCCTAAAGTATAGAAAGGAGCTTCCTTACACAACTCTAACTGCTTGTCCATATTTTCTTTAATAAGATGCATTGGTACATGCCCTGGTCCTTCAACCATCACCTGTACATCATGCCTCCAGGCAATTTGCGTTAATTCCCCTAGCGTTTCTAGCTCCGCAAATTGAGCCTCATCATTAGCATCTGCAATAGAACCAGGACGCAAACCGTCACCTAAGGAGAAGGCAACATCATAGGCTTTCATAATTTCACAGATTTCTTCAAAATGTGTATATAAGAAGCTCTCTTGGTGGTGGAATAAACACCACTGTGCCATAATCGAGCCTCCACGAGACACTATGCCTGTTACACGATTAGCTGTTAATGGCACATAGCGTAGCAGTACCCCTGCATGAATCGTGAAGTAATCAACACCTTGCTCAGCCTGCTCAATCAACGTATCACGATACACTTCCCACGTTAAATCCTCTGCCACACCATTTACTTTTTCTAGCGCTTGGTAAATCGGCACCGTTCCTACTGGCACCGCAGCATTACGGATAATCCATTCACGTGTCGTATGAATATGCTTACCAGTCGATAAATCCATAATGTTATCAGCGCCCCAGCGTGTAGCCCACGTCATTTTCTCTACCTCTTCTGCAATAGAGGATGACACCGCTGAATTTCCAATATTAGCGTTAATTTTCACATGGAAGTTACGTCCTATAATCATTGGCTCAGCCTCAGGGTGATTAATATTAGATGGCAAAATAGCACGCCCTGCCGCAATCTCTGAGCGCACAAATTCAGGGTCCATATTTTCGCGAATTGCTACAAATTCCATTTCTGGAGTAATAATTCCCTTTCGCGCATAGTGAAGCTGTGTTACATTTTTACCTTCCTTCGCACGCAAAGGCTTTCTAGATAGATCTGGGAAAACATTTTCTTGAATTCGTGGATCATCAGCATTACGGAATCCATTATCTTCTGGCTTGATAGTGCGACCTTCGTATTCCTCAACGTCATCTCGTTCTTTGATCCATGACCTACGTAAAGCTGGCAATCCCTTCGTAATATCCACCTTATACGTAGGATCAGTGTAAGGGCCACTCGTATCATAAACACGTACTGGCGCATTTTCCTCTTCACCAAAGCTTCCTGTCGTCGGGCTTAGAGCAATTTCACGCATTGGCACTAAAATATCTGATCGAGATCCTTCTACATAAACTTTTTTACTTCCATCAAAATTTGACATAATCGTAATATTCTTGTCGCTAACTGTTGTCATAAACTACTTCGCTCCCTTTTACATTTATACAAGGACCGAATCTAGCTCACCCCAACAAAAACAAAAGCCGAATCCAAAGAAAATTTTGGATCCGGCTAAGAATGTAAAGGTATAGTTATCGCAAATAACATAGAGTGCAATAATGGTTAACTTTCCCACGCTGGTATGAGCCAGATCAGGTCCAAAGGGTCAAGAAACCTCTAAGCGTTTCCCTCTCAGCCTGACTCATCAGACTCCCCTAGTTAATACTATTAAGTTTGATGATAGTGTAGCAGATATTGCTAAGAGATGGAAGCTTGATTTGATTATTTTTGGTTTATCATCAAGAGTTAGCGTCCAGATGAGAACGTGAGCGCGCACTCATCGGATGCCCTCGAGAAAATATGTCTTTGAAGAATTATCGGAACAAAAGCTCATTTTATCGGAACAATTTCAGATTTTATCGGAATATTATCTTGTTTTATCAGAACAATCTCAGTTTTTATCAACAACGGGTGACTCATTCCCTCGTTTTGTTAATAAACTTATACTTGTTAGGTAAACAACAGCTCCGCTACATAAATCACAATCGTCACTGTAATACAGCTCACAATCGTTGAAAATAATACTGTTTGTGCAGCAGTTGCCGATTCTACATCATATTCTAATGCCAGACTAGAGCTATTTCTTGATGTTGGGAACGAACTAGCTATAAAAAGCGATTGCGCCACGACACCATCTAAGCCAAGTGTAAAAATGATAAGTAATGCTACGGCTGGCCCTATGATTAGTCGTGTAAAACAGCTAATGAATACAATCTTATTGAACATAGATTTGATTTCAAGCTGTGATAGTTGTGCCCCTAAAGTTATTAATGCCACAGCGATAAAGCCATCTGCCACATGATCTACCGGAATTCTTATGAACTGCGGAATAGTGATATTAAAATAGTTCATGGCTACACCAATAATAAGTGCATGAATAATAGGCATTTTGAGGAAGTCTTTCACAATAGACATGCCCGATTTTGTTGAAGAAATTAAATTGTATAAGCCGTATGTATAGGTCGTCATATTTTGAAATATCACGAGAATGACCTGAATCGCTACTCCAATCGGCTGCGTCACGAAAATCATTTGCGCGACTGGAATACCATAGTTGCCTGAATTAATAAGGACAACACTATTTTTAAACACTGCAGCCTCTGTTTTTACTAAACCAAGTCCCTTTGCTATAAAATGGCTAAGCACCATTTGACTGCCGATAAAGAGTAAAATAAATAACGCAACTTGTCCAAGTACTGACAGCTCTATACTCGTTTCATATAAATTCACAAAAACAGCTGCTGGCATGAAGCAATATGTAATAAGCTGAGATAGCGCCTTTAAATTAAAACGAAATTTCTTTTGTAAAACTGCACCAAGTACTAGAAGCACTAAAATAGGAGCTACGATTTGGAAGAAAATCATACCGAGATACATCATATCGATGTCCCCCCTTTCCTTTTCTATAGTAGTGCTGTTTTTATGCTCGGTCAATGCACCTCAACGTCATCCCATCACTCCTAACAAGGCATTTTCTCAAAAATGCACAACACTAATCCAATGTCTTTTATCAGAAAATATCTCAAAAGGAAAGACTGCCTCAGATATGAAGCAGTCTTTCTGAAAACGCTATTAGGCAAGCTTAAATCGATTAACGACCTCTTGCAATTCTTTTGAAATCTCATTCATATTATCGATGGATTCTGCAACCTTTTGTAGTTCCGCTTGTTGATCAATAGCAGATGCACTTACCTGTTCTGCTGATGCAGCAGTCTCCTCAGAAATAGCAGAAATACTTTGGATCGCCATAATTGCTTGATTTTTATGGTCTAGCATGTGAGAAAGTTTATTCATTAACTCACTAATTGATGTTGCGATAGAACTAGAAAGCTCACTATTGTCTTTAAATGCAATCTCTGTGCCTTGTACAGACTCATTTTGTGCTTGTATTAAGCCAGCGTTTGAGGTAATGACAGCAACTGTTTGCTGAGAATTTTCAAGAATATTATCCACCGTTTGCTTAATGATCTCTGTTTCATTTCTGGATTGCTCTGCTAGCTTCCGTACTTCTTCAGCGACAACTGCAAAACCTTTACCATGTTCACCAGCCCGAGCAGCTTCTATGCTTGCATTTAAGGCTAATAAATTCGTTTGCTCGGTAATACCTTGAATGGACGCTATAATTTGATTGATATTGGAAATGTTTGACGCTAACGACTCCATTTGCTGTTGAATACGTTCATTCATTGCATTCGTTTCTGAATTACGTTCACGTAAGCTTTCGACTTCTTTCATTCCTTTGTCTGTAGTTGCTTTCGTTTTATCCGATAGCTCATCCATTTCATTCGAAAGTGTTGTAATAGCATCAATTTGATCAGATAAATCAATCATTCGATAATTGGTTTCTTCTGTATCCTCAGATTGCTTCGATGCTCCCTGCGCAATTTCATTAATAGCTACCGAGACCTCTTGACTTGAAGCCACTATTTCATTAAACGTTTCATGAACATGATTTGATGATTGATTGAGCAATGTCGTAGAATTCAGTACCGTTTGAATGGCACTATTCGTTTGATCTAACATATTATTATAAGCTAAAGCAACAGTACCAATCTCATCAGGCTTAATATATTTCTCATCAACTTTTTGAGTTAAATCTCCATCTGCCGCCTTTTCAATAGAGTTGCGTAAAAACTTTAATGGCTTCAGTAATTTATAGATAAACAGTGCACTAGCGACAGTCATTAAAACTACTATAATAATTGACGCTATGATGGTAAAAACAAGCACATGATTATAGGTTTCTAAGATTTTGGATTCTGGTAGCACTAATTGTACAGTCCAGGTTTCATTAACTCCATCTAATTTCATCGGAGCAAAAACATTAAATGAATTTTCCTTAAGCTCGTCAGAATCCAAATACATACTTTTTAGCTCGCCCTTATCCATTGTTTGTTTAATGCTTGTCCAGTCTAAATGATCCTGCATATTTAATCCTTCTAATGTATCGCCAAAGCTATTTGCAGTTAAAATGCCTTTATTAGTAATAATAGCTGCATAACCACCATCTGGCTTTACAGACTCTGTCAATCCCTTTAAATAATCAATAGATATATCAGCAGTCAGTGTGCCAAAAAATGCCCCCGAAGCATCGACTAATGGAACAGAAATCGTTGTCATAAGTACTTTTTTTCCATCTATATTATAATCATAGGGCTCTGTTAGAACTGCTCGTCCTTCTTCTTTTGGTATCCAATACCACTCGGAAATACTCTTGTCTTCGAGTCCTTCAATAGAAGCCTTTGTTATTTTACTTCCATCCTTACTTAAATAAGGTGTAAAGCGATTTTTTGAATCTACTAAAGTAGCATTTATTGTCGGCTCAATATTTACGGAGTTCTGTTCAAAAACAGCTCCTACACCAAGTAAATCTTCGTTATTAACTAAGTTAGTTTCCATCATATCTATTATGTCTTCTGCAGAAAGCTTACCTTTTTTCTCCATTCCCTCGACTATACGTTTCGTCGTGAGTAAAGTAGTGTTAGCTTTTTTAAAGCGTTCGCTCATCTTAGCTGACGAATATTCAGCAGTTTTCAGTGTTGCACTTTCTGCATCTTCAACACTTTGGGTCTTTAAAATAACACCTGTAATAACAGTATATGTAATAAATAACACTAAAAATAACCCTATAATTAGGGCAGATAGCTTTAATGCAATACTCCTAGATTTCCCCATAACAACACCCCATTTTTATACATAATAATAATGCATGGAAGGTTGTATCACAACAAAATATTTAACGAATTAAGTAGATATTTACTAATTTATAGAGAATATTGCCGATTTTATTCCAAAAATTCGAATCACATAAAAAAGGACTAATTATCCATTTATTTTTTTGCACCTAGTAGAACCTACCCTTTATATACTAAAATATTGAAATATATGATATATTATCTACTAAATACTACGATTGGAGTGATTAACTTGAAAAATAAAGCGTTATCAACTTTTATGGCAACAGCTATTACAGCATCATTAGTTTTGCCTGTGTCACCTGCAAACGCTGCTTCTAATGATTCATCTTCAAACCATTCAATTCAAATTGATGGGCAGGTAGCTGCAGCAAAAGCTAAGGGGCAAACCGTTACCATTAACAACATCACTAAAGATAAAGTACTTACATCCAATGGCCAATTTAAAATTAGCCAGTCGCTGAAGCCTCTCTTAAGTACATCCAATAGCACTGCATTGACAAATGCTGAGGCTACTATTGTCGTAAAGAACGGTGAAATTACAAGCATTACATCACTAACATTATCTAAAGCTGGTACAAACAATAAAGCGGTATATTTCGATGGCGGTGGCGAACAAATTGACGGAAGCCTAACTGTAAATGCGGATTATGTTAAAGTTCAAAATGTAAATATTAAAGATGAGCTTATCGTAACTAATCGTGTGAAAAAAGCAATTACAATTGATAACGTTGCCATCGGGGATACAATTACATTTAAACCTTTAACAGGGAGAAAAATTAATTGGTTAAATGTCTCTCTAAAAGATATTAAATCTCCAAACATTAACTCAGAGCGTACTAAAGTAAATGTAACTTCTGACAAAAACATTTCTAAAGTTGATGTAGTAGGTAAAGTTGCAGCATTTGAAGTGAATGCCAATGTTGATAAGCTAACAATCGATGTTGAGAAAGATTTTAGTCTTTACGGAGAAGGTAAAATTGATCAAGTAATCGTTAAGCACGGGGCAAAGGTGGCATTAGATTCAGGACATCTAATTAACAAGGTGCAAGTGGATGATAATAAAGCCTCTGTGACATTACCTGTGGTGAATAAAACAGAGTTAAGTAAATTAATAGCTACACCTCCGTACGTTGCAGTATCTGTTAATGGATATGACGTTTTAACAACTGAAAAATGGACGACGCAGGCTGAACGTACAGCATTTGAATCTGCCGTAAGCAGCGCAAAAGTAGTAGCTAATAATTCCAACGCTTCTCAGGAACAAGTAAACAATGCTATTACACAGTACAGAAATGCATTAGCCGTTTATCAAGCTGTACAAAAGAGTGGAACAAAGTATGGTTATGGCGATAAAGCTTCGCTTCAATCGCTTATTAATTCTGTCCAGTATGTAACTGTATCTTGGGATGGCTACAACGTTCCATATAACACGCCTTGGACAACACAAACTGAGAAAGATGCTTTATCTTCGGTTGTTTCATCTGCTCAATCAGTTGTGAATAATTACTATTCTACTCAGAGTGATATTGTCAATGCTACGAATAATTTAAATAATGCCATCTTAACTTACAAGAATGCATATAAATACGGGTCGAACGGGAATTATGGTGATAAGACTTCACTTCAATCACTTATTAATTCTGTTCAATATGTAACCATTTCTTCGGATGGCTACAACGTTCCATATAACACGCCTTGGACAACTCAAGCTGAGTACAATGCTTTATATTCGACTGTTTCATCTGCTCAAACAGTTGTGAATAATAACTACTCAACTCAAAATGATATTACCTATGCTACGAATAATTTAAACAATGCTATCTTGACTTACAAGAATGCTTATAAATATGGGAAGAATGGGTATAATGCTGATAAATCCGGATTATCAGGACTTATCGATTCAGTTAGGTACGTAGAAGTATCCTCAGATGGGTACGATGTATATAATAATTTAGAATGGACTACCCCAAGCGCAAAAAGGGATTTAGAATACTACGTTGATCGGGCTAAAACAACTTATTATAATCCTTATGCAACTCAGTCCGAAGTTAATGATGCATACAACACTTTAAACAATGCCATTAACGCTTACAATTATGCTAAACGTCCCGGTTATAAACAACAATACTAAAAGAGAGGGGCTCTACACAATGTAGGCCCTTTTCTTTTTCTATCTTGTTAACAGCTAATCTCAACCAAAAACAACTACCTTCTGCCAGTTTCGTTGCAAATAAAACACCCCCACTCCTTCTTAGAATCATTATAACAAGCTCTATCCTTTACATGAGGCTTTCATCCATCAGTTTTGAGATTCTATCCTTCTCTATTTTCATAAGTACATAAGACACAAAGTATTAAAAAAATACATAACCAATCTTCCTATTCATCTAAAATATACATAAAAAAATCCTAAGCTATGATAAAATTGGGTTATCAACATATATTAGGTTATTTCCATTTAGACAGGACTCTTTTCAACTGGTAAATAATAAACTGTTTCTCAAATCAATCAAAGATTTCATCTAGGATAAAAACCCTATGATTGAATCCATCGCAATTATCTAAAAACCAAATAGGAGGTTTCCCATATTATGAAAAACAAAAGAAAACTAGCCTTACTCGCCCTAGTTGCGGCTCCTGCACTGATCTATACTGCACCTACGTCAGCATTGGCTGCTGATATAACAGGACAGGTAAAAACTGCTTACATATATGATAATACTTATTACTACAACGCTAATGTTGCGAATGTTATTCGACTTATTTCCAACATTAATGATACAACCGCTTCATTCCAAACAACTTTAGAGACTGCTAGCAAAGCATACGATGCGTTAACCGTAACGGAACAAGAGTACGTCACAAATTATTCAACGCTGTCAAATCATAAACAGACAAAAGTAGCGTATCGTAAGCTTGCTGATCAAATTGAAGAGAAATTAGCTTCAGTGGAATCAACTTCTATTAATTACTATCAAAATGTTATTGAAACGAGAGATTGGTACAATACGTTAAATGCAGCACAGAAAACATTTGTGAGTGCTGCATCGCAAAAGATACTGACGTCCACTATCGCACCAAATACATCAATTGATAAAGTGACTAATAAAATTAAATTGTTAAACTCTTCTCGTATTAGCTTCCATCAAGATGTAGCTGATGCTAGGGCTGAGCTCAATGCACTACGAAAATTTGCAAACGTCTCTTTACCCGTTGGCATAGAGCAGCTTTTATTAGATGCCGAACAGCTTGTTGTGAAGGATAAGGCAGCGGCTAAGGAAGTGGAAAACGCCATTGCAGCTTTATCGCCTAAAACGTCCACTGCCCAAGATGTACAGGCAGTCAAAACAGCCTTTGAAGCTTTAACACCTGTGCAACAGCAGCTTGTCCCAAATGTCTGGACTTTAGCAGACTATGTAAACGGCAAATATAAGCTACCAACTAAGGGGAACGGGACAAAAACTCCAATTTTATCGGATACGGCAGCCGAACCTGGTAAAATTACAGCTATGACTAAAAACAAAAATACCTATACAGCAAAAATAAACGTTGCCGACTCGGAAAATGGTACAGAGCGCTTCGTTTTAACAACAAAATCCAATATGACTGTTATTATTCCACCGCTAGGAACTCTTCTTAATGAGGATACTGGTGTTATGGAAATTAAAATTACGCGAAATTTGAATCGTATCACATTCCAAGCAACATTAAATAAAAAACCAGTTGAATTTGAGGCAGATATGGAAATCATTATCGAGAATTTATCACCGAATGCCTCCATCGTTCGTACCTATGACTTTGGCGATCAAGAGCTAGCTGATTACACAATAGAAGGAAATCGTCATTTCATTCAAACAACTACATCTGGTTCATTCCAAATTAGATATTAATCTCCAAGTAAAAAAATCATGACCCTCTGCCAATACTTTAGCAGAGGGTTATAATTTTTTTCTGCTCCGCTATCGCTTCTTCAAAGCAGAACCTCTTCTTTCAAAAATTCTATAGGCACCTGTAACGAAATCCTACTTACATTAATACATCATAAAGAGGACCTTTTTATATCATTACATCAACAACTTTGCCCTGCTTCGTATGGCAAACTTTTTTCAACATTTCTTGGTCCAACAACTAATTAAACAATGTGCCATCGTTCCTTTCATCAGTACGCTCTTTAATTGTATTTTTTTAAAAATTTTCAGAAAACCATTGACAATTGTCATAATACAGGGATAATCATTATTAAAGTTTCCTTAAAGAAACAATATTAAGTTCAGGAAATATTATTATAGAGAGGAATAAAAAATTCGTATGGAAAAAACCTTAAAACCACTTTCTGAATGCTCATTTGGAGATTGCTTTGTAATAAAAGAAATAAATATTAAGGGTCCTTTAAGAAGAAGATTATTAGATTTAGGCTTTGTGAAAGAAGCAGAAATCTCCGTTCTTCGCAAAAGTCCTTTAGGAGACCCTGTTGCTTATCGCGTAAGTAATACGATGATTGCATTACGTAATGATGAAAGCTCTATGATTTTGGGCGAAATTGTTAGGGGGAATACAAAGTGAGAGTAAATAGAATAGCTTTAGCAGGTAACCCGAATACTGGTAAAAGCACATTATTTAATACATTAACAGGATTGAAGCAACATACTGGAAATTGGCCAGGGAAAACGGTTGTTCATGCAGAAGGATCTTTTGAATACAAAGGAGAGCAATATGTACTCGTGGATTTACCCGGGACCTATTCTCTATTTTCCAATTCCGCAGATGAAGAAGTTGCAAGAGACCATATTATTTTTGACCAACCGGATGCAACGATTGTTGTGCTTGATGCAACATCATTAGAGAGAAATTTAAATCTTGCGCTCCAAGTTTTAGAAATGACTAATAACGTCATCATTTGTATCAACTTAATTGATGAAGCTGAGAAAAAAGGTATTCGAATTGATGAAAGGAGATTAGCTCGTGAACTAGGAGTCCCAGTCGTAAAAATATCGGCAAGAAACAAAAAAGGTATTAATCGATTGTTGGAAACATTAAGTCAACTGGTGAGCGGGACAATTGTGACAACCCCATATCGCATGAAATATTCGAAAGAAATAGAGGAAGCCATTACAAAGATAGAATCGAAATTAGAAGGTTATTTTGATGAAAGATATCCATCGAAATGGGTTGCCCTACGATTACTTGATGGTGATGAGGAACTGATTTTAAAACTGCAAAACCATAAGAATAATAAACAGCACGAGGTGAGAACGAATGGAGTCCCAGTCAGCGTTAAATCATAATTCGCTTAAGGGTATTTTAGCTGAAGTGAATGAGGTTTCGAATGAGGATATTCGAGATGAAATTGTTAGTGATATTTATACTAAAAGCAAATCTTTATGTAAAAAAGTAGTAACGCAGCAGCCTGCAATGTACAGATCTGATAAATTAGATGAAATTTTCACATCCCGCATTTGGGGATTCCCTATTATGCTTATCTTGCTCGGGACTGTCTTTTACATTACGATTGCTGGCGCAAACGTACCATCTGATATGTTAGCAAACTTATTTGGTTATCTAGAGGGTAAGCTAACAATTCTTTTTGAAGCAATGCACGCACCAGAATGGCTACACGGTATGTTGATTCTTGGGCTATTTAGAGGTACCGGTTGGGTTATTAGCGTTATGCTACCGCCAATGGCTATATTCTTCCCTATGTTCGCTCTATTAGAAAACTACGGTTATCTACCACGAGTAGCATTTAATATGGACCGTTTATTTAAACGAGCAGGTGGACACGGGAAACAATCATTAACAATGGCAATGGGCTTTGGCTGTAATGCTGCTGCTATTCTGTCAACGAGAATTATAGAATCTCCTCGTGAACGAATGTTAGCCATTTTAACAAATAATTTTGTTCCTTGTAACGGGAGATGGCCAACACTTATTTTATTAGCATCCTTATTTATGGTAACTGGTTTTTCAGGTGCAGCAGGTACATTTGTAACATCGGCCATTTTAATAGCATTTGTTATGTTGGGTGTCGTTGTAACATTATCTGTTTCATGGGTTCTTTCTAAAACAGCTTTAAAGGGTGTACCAACACATTACACATTAGAGCTTCCACCATTCCGAAAACCAAAGTTCTTGGATACAATTTTAAGAGCAAGTATTGATAAAGCATGGAATGTATTAAAAAGAGCAGTTATCGTTGCAGCACCTGCCTCTATATTGACTTGGGTATTCGCCAATATTTTCATTGGTGATACGAGCATTCTAATGCATTTTGTTAACTTTCTAGAGCCGTTTGGTCACGCTCTTGGTATGGATGGCTTTATTATGGCTGCATTTATTCTTGGGCTACCAGCTAATGAAATTGTTATCCCTATCCTGATCATGGCGTATTTATCCCAGGGAGCTATGCTGGAAATTGAGGATTTATCGAAGCTAAAACAAGTGTTTATCGACCAAGGATGGACTTGGCTGACAGCTTTAAATATGATGTTATTTTCACTTCTACACTTCCCTTGCGGAACGACTTTAGTCAATATTTATAAAGAAACAAAAAGTGCGAAGTGGACATTTATGTCATTTTTAATTCCAACCGTTATTGCCATTGGTGTGACATGGCTAACAGCGACAATTGCTCGTGCGTTTGGTTAGGTTTGATGATGAGGGGCTGTTTAAAAGCCCCTCTTTTTTATCAAACAAACGTGACGACAAATATTTTTAATGAGGATAAACAACTAGGTATTCAATAAATCAGCTGGACATTATTTGTTTTAAGTCTCTCTATCCATTTGCAGATGGTTTTTTTCTGTTACAACAACATTGATATCGCTAATACCAAATAAAGTAATCAATATCAATTTAAATGGAGTTTTTCAAGTATCGAAAGCTGTCAGAAAAGTAATGATCGATCAAAAAAGAGGATCTATCGTGAATATATCCTCTATGTCTGGCATTATCGCTAATACCCCGCAATGCCAATCTTCTTATAACGTTCTAAAGCAGGCGTGATTATGCTTACGAAGAGTATAGCAATGGAATGGGCAAAGCATATAATACTTTACCGAAAAGAACCAGATTGGTCTTTACCTTGATTCGGGCAGTATTTGACTTTGTTTTGTATTGCAAACTCGTCCATCCCAATTCAGCCTTATATTTGATTTTTGTTTGTCAGCTCGAGATTTTGCGTCCGACTTCCTTTCAGATTCCACGTCACCATGGACACCCTTGTCTTTCGCTACCAGTTCCTACTGCCGAGCCTGTAGTGGACTTTCACCACCTAGTTGTTGCGCATGCCAGGCACACAAAGAAATAACCAAGTGGAAAATCATCCACTTGGTTATATTTTGATTGTTTTCGATTTAAAAGCCTTATTTCTATCATCTATACATATTTATTATTTTGAAATCTTACCTTTAACAAGGTAATTATTTCCATATTTATCAACTATAACGATTACAATATTATCTCCCTCAATGAATGGGAACGTATTATTTGTAATAGATTGAACTGTTCGTCCTTTTTTAAGCGGAGTTTTGCCATTGTCATGTCCAATATTTGTTAATGCACCAGAAGTAGTTGGATCAATAACCTCAATTGGTTTAACATTATCAATTTCTGTTTGTGTAAATGTTTTACTATATAATGTGTAATAGTAGTTGACTTCTTCTCCAGGTTCCACTGAAAGATCAGGGAAAGCAAAGTCGAATGTTATATTAATGTTTTTACTTCTATCAATAGAAATTGGCTCCTGAAGCTTAGCACTTTCAATATTAGTTTTTAGAGTTCTATAAATAAAGGATGCTGCAGGTTTACCATTTGCAAACGGCATTTGTGTATTGGCAATAATCGCGCTTCCTTTATCTGTAATATCAGCATTTACTGTTAATGCAAAGCTTTGATCTACCTGATCATTAAACGTAATAATCATTTTTCTAGGTTTCCATGTCTCTTTTAAAGCCGCGCCATCTTCCCATGCCCATGTATAACCTGGTAAAGTCGCAGTTGTACCGTCTAAGTTAGTAAAATTAAAGAATGATTGGCCATCTTTAATAATACTTCCTGGATTAGCTGGATCACCAACTGCTTCTGAGAATGTAACCTCAAATGTTTTTCCATCGATTCGTTTAAAGATAGGGTCTTCTATTCGTGGAGCTGTGCCATCGGAATAGAAATCTTGTTTCATCCAGCCGTCATTTGTTTCATCGTGATTATTCCCTGCGGCTTTATAAACAGTAAAGTTACCATACGTATCTTCTGCACCTAAATAAACTACATATTCAGTATGTGGCGTTAAAGTAACCCCTGCCATATCTAAAGTTCCAGACTCACCTTTTCCACTTTTTGTGACTGAAGGACTTGCTTTAAGTTTGTCTTCTAATGTTTTTCTTTCTGCCGGCGTGTTAATCGTAAGAGTTGCATCTGGATTAGCTGTTCCGTCAGCTTTTTTCTTTGGCACGAACCAGTAATGAAGCTTTGTCGTCTCATCTGTACTGAAACTTACAGTAGCTTTCGTATCATCAGGACCTTTTGCAGTACCAGACTTTACTTTTAACTCCGAAATTAACGGCGCTTTCGAATCACCAATAATTTCTTTTGAAGCAATTTTCGAAATTTCCCCACCACGATCTTTTAAGATCATATAAACAGAATAGCTTGAGAATGGATTAAGATTGTCTTTGGAAATAGCAATAGGGAATTTCTTTGTAGCCTCTTCTAAATCAGCCGGACCAGAGCCAATTTCAATATAAATATTTTTTCCGCCTATTTGGAAGTAGCCTGATTTTAGCGATGAAAATTCATTAACAAAATCACGTTCTGTAATACCTTTATCATCTAAATATTGTTTAAACGTTTTTGTTTCTCCTGCGTCTACGACAGTATCAGGTACCACCATGTAATAATACGTACCCGCTTTATTTGGCTTAAATTCTACCTCTACTCGTTTATAATTATCAGATTGGTCAGGTTTACTAACAACATTTTCAATCTTAATAACAGGCATATCTAGTTTTTCATGCACGTATTCTGCATAGTTTCGAACATTTTTACCAGGTTCAACAGTATTAGCATTTTCAAATTCATTTCCTGCTAAATCCTTAACACCAGGTAATACTGTTACACGTAATGTATCTCCATAGACAAAACCTGTTTCAGATGGAATTGTTAATAATACTTTTTTATCACCTTCCTTATACTCTACAGCAGAAGGTTTAATTTTTTTCTGCCCTGTCGTATTGACGATAACTGTTCCTGATAAATCGTAGTTATTTACATTTCGTGCGCTTTCAGGGTCTAATGCTTCATTTAGATAAATGTAGAATTGATTTTCTTTTCCAGTAGCAGGTTCAAGTTTCCCCTTCTCCACGAATGGATGTATTTCATCTAACTCAAGTGTTGAGATCAACGTTGAAGCAACCTTCGATATATTACCTGAGCTATCTTTCACTACTATAAAGAAGTCATAGTCTGTTTTGGCCTCTAGATTTTCTAGCAGTATTTTTTTTGTTAACTCGGCGGGAGTATTGCCAGTAACCTTACCCTTATCTGTTGGTTTTGAAATAATTTCCTCTGCTGTCGGTGGAGTAGCATTTGACTTTTTACGCACTAAATAGAAATATTCCCCGGGCTTTGTTGAATTAAATGTTACTTCTGCTCTTTTTCCTCCAGGAAGTGGATTTACAGATTTAAATGTCACTATAGGTGATATAGTATCCTTCATTTTGAATTCTTGTGATTTAATATCCGAAACATTTTTCGCTCCATCCACGACCATCACATAAACTACATATTCTTTTTTCTCACCTAAATTAGTGATTTTAAATGTGTTTTTGTTAATCACTGCTGCGCCTGTTCCGCTTGCCACATTGTCAGTAGAAATACGATTTACCATTTCTTTTTTCGTTGGTGCATCGACGCCTTTTTCACGAACAATATAGTAGTAAGTTCCAACTTTATCTGAAGTGAAATCTACCTGTACCTCACTACCACTTAAAACATTTACATTCGTAATGTCGATTGAAGGTTTTGTTTTATCAGCTGGTTTTTGATTATCAATATCGTCTTTATCGATTGGTTTACCGTCTGGATCTGTAATACTACCAACATTATCTTTATCCTCTAGGAAGTCGTCGAAGATATTATTCGGTGACTCGCCCTTCGGTAAAATAACTTTGTCAACATACGTGTAATCTCCAAGATCAATCCAACCATATGCATTATCAACATACAGAGTTCCTACACGACCGTCTATATACAGCTCTAAATCTGTATAGCTATTGTAGTTAATCCAGTCGATGTTGCCATCTCCGTAAATTGTCAGCTTCGTTTCTGTATCAAGGTTTAGTGTGCCTATATTTCCTTGAATTTCAAATTCACGAACATTCCCGATGATGTCTACACGTGGTAGTTTAGTATTCGTTTCAATTTTTGTACCGTTTTGAGAGACAACTAGGCGTGATACAGTGCTGTTATAAAATTCAATATGTTTTTCAACATTTTTCATCGTCACTTTATCTTTAGACCAGTTTTCAAATGGCTTGTTTTTTTCCGGATTCTTGTCGGAGTTTTGATCTGTCCAATTTTGAAAATCTGTTGTCGGACCTTTATTGGACGAGGACGAGCCTTCATCATTTGGATTATCTGGATTAGACCAGTCGATAAATGCCGTATTGGTGCTTGCTATACGGCCAAGCGATAATGGCTTATAGTTGGAAACGCCCAATTGTAAAGGTGGACGTACCGTTTCGTTGACAAGCATTGTGCCAGTCAATGTCACATCTGAAAATTCAATATAGTTCCCATTGACAACGATTGTCGCACCGAAGGACCCATGATTGCCATTAAACTCTAGAAATCTTGAGCTTGTCCCACTTGCATTCAATGTTAGCTTTGATACAGAGTGAATGGTTTTGCCCGAAAGATCCCCTTCAATAAGTGCTCCTTTTAATACCGGTGCATTATCTTCGTTAAAAATATGCGAGAGACTTTCTGGTACTGAGTATGGCTCAGCATTTATATAGACAATATCGTCTTCAACACCAGTAATTTTGAAAGATGTTGCATTGCCTTTTTTCTCTTGTGAACGCACAATAAAAGATGCTATTTGTCCACGTGTTACCACATTATATGGTGAGAATGTGACAGGTGTTGTTCCTTCTGTAATCTTTAAATCTACTAAAGTTTGAATATAGATGGCGTTGCTTGTTTGGCTAGTTACATCATTGAAACTATGGTTGTAATTAGACGCTACCTCAAATTTAAAGCCAAGCACTAAAATTTTCGCTAATTGTCCACGTGTAATCACTTCATTTGGCATAAATGTTCCGTTTGAATACCCAGACATGATCCCTGCATTTTGTAATGCAGCTATATACTTGTAATATTCGCTGCTTTTTGGGACATCTTTAAAGTATGGATCTTGCACATTTTTTAAATCTAATTTTAAAACAGTAGCCAGCATTTTTGCTGCCTGACCACGTGTTACACTTTGATTTGGTCGAAAGGTTTTATCTGCATACCCACTAATCGCACCTTGAGAGTATAATTTTAAAATATTGTCATAATGACTTGAATATTGGTCAATATCCGTAAATGGTGAAGTAGCTGCAGCTGCCTTTTGTGGTGGTGGCACTACAACAGCAATCCCACTAGTAGCAAAAACAGTTGCTATAAGTGCTTTGTTCACTTTTTGGACTTTTCGGACTTTTGTTTTATCCATCCCACTCTTCCTTTCATCTATGTATTTGATACGTTCAAAATATCATTTTCATCATACCCTTTATATCGACAGGTAGGTAGTAAACCTTCATAGATAATTCTAAAATACTGGAAGAAAATCGTTAACAAAAATCGGAAAAAACATAAAAAGTTCATTATCAAAAGTTAGAGATGACATTGTTTAACCGTATGCCATGTAAATAAGTTGATCTTCGTTCCGACTGGGCAACTCCTTGGGGATTAGCGTCACAGATGAGACACTGGAGCGAAGTGAGTAAGTAAACTAAGTCTAAATGCATCATTCTACATTTCCGAAACACCTTTTCCTTAGCCCCACATAAAAAAAGCCAAGGAGCATCGGTGCTCACTTGGCTTTAACGATATATAGGCATACATCTGGTCATACTTGTGATGTCATAAGGGAAAGGGGGATAACCTTACATCTTGTCAAGTCGATCAAGAGATGTGTCCCGAGTTACGTATCATTTGAACATGATTTACAAGTCACAGGGGAATGACTTAAAAGTAGCTTGCCCAAATGATCGTTGCATTAATCATGTACCCCCAAAATTAGAAATGTATGCATATTTCAATACATTTTTTTATTTATTTTTTTGCTCTGCTACCATGACTCGGTTCCGTCCAGCTTGTTTTGCAAGATACAGCGCACTATCCGCAGCTTCAATTAATTTTTCTGTTGTGTCGGCCATTTGCGGATACACTGCAACACCGGCAGATAATGTAACTGGGCGACCACAAGGACTTATAGTATGTGCCAAAATATCACGCAGTTGCTCGGCCACCTGTGCCGCTTCCTCAACTGTAGTAGTTGGCAATAACATCACAAATTCCTCACCACCGTAGCGACAGCAAACATCTCCCTTACGAGCAACTGTTTTCATATTTTTAGCTAAAAATTGTAAAACTTTATCACCTACTGCATGACCATACGTATCATTAACACTTTTAAAATGATCTAAATCAAGCAAAATGAGGGCATGTGGCAAATCGTTCTCAAGCCACTCAGCTAGCATCGCGTCCATTGTTCGACGATTGGTTACACCTGTTAATGGATCTGTTGTAGATTGATCTTTAAAATAGGATACCTGACCCTGTAAAAATGTTAAACTCCGAATAAGAGCACTCTTTAGATAGTACACTTCAAAATACCAACCGCGTACAGATTTCAAGCCTTCTACATTTTTCGATTCCATGCTCTCCTCTGTTAATGTAGCTAATTGCTGTAAGGGATTTGCAATACGTGCCGCAGCCCAAAGGACAATTAAAATTGAAATTAGCATAAGCGGAATAGATTTTATAGCTACATCTTGTACTCTATCAAATGAAGGGTCTAATGCTACATCTAACGGTCTTTGAGCAATTACTCCCCAGCCTGTTAATGGTACGTTACTATAACCAGCAAGCATTTCTACTCCTCTGGTATTCATTACTTGCTGAGCCCCACTTTTTCCTGAAACCACTGCTTGGACAACTTTATTATCATTAACGATATCATTAACGCGACTGGGGTCCTGATGGTAGATAACGCGCCCATCTGAATCAACTACATACACATATGAACCATCATGATAATAATGCTCTCCGAGTAAATCATTAAAAACATTTCGTTCCTTTAAATAAATTGTCCCGCCTACCATTCCTAAATATTCATTTGTGTCTGAAAATATAGGATACGATATAAAAATAAGGAGACGCCCTGTCATTCCTTTATAAGGCTTTGAGACAAGAGGTTCCCTTTTAGATAAAGCCTCTTTTGCTCCAACAGATGTTAATACTTCACCTTGTACCTCTATAGATGGTGGTGAAATAGATAATACACGACCTTCTGCATTTGTAATAAGAACAGAGTTAAACATGTTATTTTGCTTTTTCAAACGCTCAGTTTCCTGAATCAATGCATTGTTATCATGCATTTTCGTCTTTATCGTACTGACGCTATACCCTAAAATCTGAAAAGATTCTTCAAGATAGGAACTTGCGGTTGTTGCTAATTTTTGTGCATATACTCGATTCGTTTCAAGCGTATTTTCTTTAATTGAGGTAACATTCATTCGGTAACCGCTCCAAATGCTACCAATGCCTGTTAAGAAAAAAGCAGCTAACGCAACTCCCATGATTAAATGCTTTAACTTTAACTGTTTTGATTTCATTTTCTACGTCTTACCCCTATTTTATTATTTACTCTATTATTCTATTAAAACACAAAAAATCACTTATTAAGAAAATTTATTATATTCAGAGAAGAATATTTGTCAAAATAGTGAGCTTTTCAAGACCCTCTTATAACAAGAGTAATATAGTAGAGGAAGTTCCAAATTTTTAGCATCGTTAATGGAACAAAAATATAGTAATTTATATCTATGGAACTTTTATTGTTTTGATAGATTTTTATTATAAATTTATTATTAGAAGAGGGTTTAAATATGTTGTTACGTAAAGTAGCTCCGATAATGGTTGGTTTTAGTATGGCTCTATGGAATACTTCTCTCAATCCAAATAAGTCAGCTCGTTCAATTGTAACAAATACACAAAAATCTTTGTCAATATCTAGCTTTCAAAGTGAATATAAAATGAAATGGCATCGAGTAGAGACGGACTACTCCCAATTTTTCCTCGTAGGCAAACATAATTCCAATGAGGTTGGAGGATATGAAACACGCACTGGGTATAGCGTATTCGGTATTCGTATCGGTGCTAATCGAACAGATGTGAATAAAAAATACGGTCTTCCACTTAGAGCAATTCACTATCAAAACACAAGCTATTTGCTCGATTACAAAAATAGTGAAGGCAATACTACACACGGGACCTATTTGATTGATCATCACTATGTTACTTTTTTCTATGATTTACACAATAACAATATTGTTCGTTCTATTATTTGGATTAATGCCAAAACAGAATTAAGTAAGTATGGTTATTATGGTAAGCCTTCCAAAGAACTACGAACAGGACTTGAAGATTTAATGGTTGACCTAATTAACCATGAGCGAGTTATAGAAGGATTACAGCCACTCATTTATGACAAAGTGTATAATCCTATTGCTCGGCTGCATAGTAGCAATATGATCACACATCAATTTTTTAGTCATGAAGATCATAATGGTGATCATTCCAATGACCGCCTCACTGCTGGTGGAGTTAATTACTATTGGTATGGCGAAAATATAGCCCATGGTCAGCACAATAGTATATTTGCCCATGAAGCACTGATGAACTCAAAAGGCCACCGTATAAATATTTTAAGAAAAGAATTTACACATATATTTGTTGGTGTCTGCTTTAATGACAACGGTGCGCCCTATTATACAATTAACTTTTATTCTAAGTAATTTGAATGGTTGAAGTTTATCAGCGCTGACCAATAGTACACAAAAATCTCTATGCAGAAATCTATTGCATAGAGATTTTTTGTAACCTTATCGTAATCTGTAAGGATACTTTAACTTCTTTCAGCGGATTTAGCTGAAAGAAGTTAAAACGTATGCCCTTTTTATAAGTTGATTGATTAAACCAAACGGAACGAAACCACCCACACGTTATGAGGATAATCCCACATTCTGAATATTTTTACTTTTATCGTTATTCTGACATATAATTTTTCAACTAAATATTTTATAATAAAATTTAACATAGTCAAGCCATTAATTCTTCTGTTATAATACTGATAATTTACAATAACTCTGTATTAATACAGAGTTATGCACGCTTTTCACAAAATGGGGATTATGAGAAAAGCGCTACAATACATTCTTAAATAGAAGGCGTTGTAGCCTACACAAAAAGGGGTTGGGAGATTTGGGTATTTTAAAGGGGTTAAAAATTCTCGATTTTTCTGCATTACTACCGGGACCAATGGCGACAATGATATTTGCTGATTTAGGCGCAGAGGTTATTCACGTTGAATCATCAAAGCGCGTAGATTTAACGCGTATTATGCCACCTTATGACGATGATCATGAGGCGTATATTCATCAACATTTGAATCGCTCTAAAAAGTCATTAACATTAAATTTAAAATCGCCTGAAGCTATAGAGATTGTTAAGGCACTCGTTAAAGAATACGACATAATTATCGAAGGATTTCGACCTGGTGTCATGCAACGACTTGGCATCGGCTATGAGGCTTTAAAAGAAGTAAATCCTAAAGTTATTTATTGTGCTATTACAGGCTATGGACAAACTGGACCGTATAGCAATCGGCCTGGGCATGACAATAACTATTTATCATTAGCTGGTATACTTGATTATTCACGTCATAAAGATAAAAAACCTGTCTCAATGGGTATTCAGCTAGCTGATATTGCTGGGGGCACAATGCATGCAGCGATTGGAGTACTTGCAGCTGCTTTACATCGTGAAAAAACAGGTGAAGGGCAATATATTGATATAAGTATGACCGATGCTGTATTTTCGCTCAATGCTATGTATGGGTCTGCCTATATTGGCGGTGATCGTGTGCCTCAGCCCGAGCAAGAAATTTTAAATGGTGGCAGCTACTATGATTTTTACAAAACAAAAGATGGCCGATTTTTCTCAGTAGGGAGTCTTGAGCCTCAATTCCGCAGATTGCTTTGTGAAGCGCTTGATATTCCTGAGCTCATTGATAATACTTTTAATGATTCATACTATACACAAATTCGTTTTAAAGAGGCTGTCCATGATGCGTTCTTATCAAAGACTTACGAAGAATGGCTTGAAGTGTTTAACGAGAATTTCGAGGGATGTGTCGAACCCGTATTAACTTTTCCTGAAGCATGCGAACATCCTCAGCTCAAGGCTCGTGATATGATTGTTGATATTCCCAAAAGCGACGGCACTACGCAAAAACAAATTGCATCTGCTTTTAAGTTTAACGATGTTAAGCCGCAGTACAAGCATGTAGGTGCTAAGCTTGGAGAGCATAATGAAGAAGTGTTATCTTCACTTGGCTATAGCGCCGAGCAGATTGCAGTCTTAAAGGACAAAGGGGTTTTAGAATAATATCATAAGCGCCAACTGCAAGAAATAAAAAAAGTGTCTAATGTTGCATTTATCACATTAGACACTTTTTTGTATTTCTAATCAATTAGGCCTCGGCACAATTGCGTTCGGAATCGGAAAGGAGTTAAACATATGCACTAATAAAAACTCGTAGCTTTTCGAAATGCTCGTCAATGAGTAAATATTTTTTATAAATTTCCATTAATTTTTCAAAAAGCTCATACTGCTCTGTTACAAATAAAACCTTTAAAATATTGAGCATATGCAAGGATGCACTCTGTGCTACCAAATTGTAAGGAGTTTCTGGCTGACGGTAATGTCGACGCCATTCTTCCACAGACAAGCCGACTTGCTGTAATGAATTATTAACATGTAGAGCAATATCCTGCTGAACAAACGCCTCCATTGCAATAAATTGCTCATTACTATAGTTACTCTGTACTAAAGTGGCATGTATTTTTTTATTGGATGCTAGTACATGTTCCTTTAAAAGGAGGAGCCCCTCTTGATAACGTCCCATTTTTACATAATGATCAAGCAGTACTGCATACAAGTTTTCTAAAAAATTAAGTTCATAATTTTTAATAATGGCAGGAGGTGTTGGCTTACGATTCGGCAATAACTCCTTATACTCCAATAAAATCTCTATCGCGTAGTTATTAAGTCGTTCATCTTCTAATAAATACTCACCGTAGTAGATAACAGTTTCATGATTTTTTTCCTTATGTGCTATATGAAATAGAAGATATGCAATCAGAACTTTTTCTTTCTCTGTCAATGCATACATCGAATAACGCCAATCCGCTTCAAAAGAAGTAATTAGAGCTTTTACGCATTGATAATCCCCTTCTGATAAACGATAGTGCGTTACAATTTGGTAGAGATGTAACTGCTTTTTCGCTAAGCAAGTAGAATTATGGTTATCCACATAAGTTATACACTTATCCAGAATTTTTCTGTGATTATTCACAAAGTTATTCACATGTGCATAAGTTTCTCTTGTAGAATATTCAATATGACCCATCATTTCATGGATAAATGTGAATTGTTCTAATGGTTTGTGGATAAATAGTGAATAAACTTTTTTCATGAAAAGCCAATGCCAAAATCGGGCATCTTCTTTATAAATCATATGCACTAAATATTCATTCTCAAATTTATATAAAAATATAGTTTGTAGTTCATTGACTGGCATAGTAATTTGCATTCGCTTCCCGAAAATTAGCCAGATTAATCGCTCTAAGTCCATTGTATGCTGTGCAAAAAGCTGCTCAAAAAAGGTCTCCTTGCCTTTTTGCGTATAAAAAAAAGCATTGAGACGTTCATTGACAAATTTAGTATCTAAACCATGCTTGTTAAAAAAAGTTTGCATATCTGTCGTTACACGGCCCCAATATTTTCGTGCAGTTGAAAACGCAATATTCATCACTGTTTCCTCATTCACTAAAAATAAATTCGGTGAAAGTGCAGTACCTAGTATTTTCGGGTCTGCCTGTGAGTCACTCTCTGCCTCTAACCATTTTGAAAGTAATTTTTCAGCACCCTTTTCACCACTTTGTTTATATGTCATGAATAACTGCTCATCACAATCCAACAGCATGCAACTGGAGCCCCCCATCAAATTCAACCAACAAAGATCTTCCCCTATCGTGTAAAATAATTGTCTAATTGATTACTCTTTCTTCAATATAACAAATCTTATCCAACATATGCTAAAAAATCGTGAAGAAATGACAACAAAAGTATTAGTCAAAATCGACAACTTCAGCTATAGCAGCATAAAAAAAGCCATCTATAAAGCGAAGATACTTCATAGACGGCTTATAAGATTAAGTTTCGGTTTAAAAAATGGCAAATGAGCTCATTGGACAATCACTCATAAGTTGGTAGCCCATTCGTATTGTCACCAATAGCTCATTGCCTTCGCTAGTCAAAGCTAGCGCCATATTACGCACAACTAAAGAAAGCTATGCATTATTCACCAATACAATCGAGAAAAAGCATTCTCACAACAGTAGACGAGCGACCAACAAAATAGTTACAAAAAAATACGTCAAATTTTTGACGTATTTTTTCTGCTCCGAAAGCGTAGCGGCAGGGGCAAAAGGTTTTCAAATTCATCAAATTTTTGATGGATTTTTTTCTGCCCCGAAAGCGCGACTTTTTTCCGCCACTTGCTTCAATTTATTCCTCACCAAAACAAAGGATATTTCCGCGTTTCTCGTAGATTATTTATCACAAGACCAAAGAATACGATAATGAGAGCGCCTATAAGAACGGGCATTACTAGATAGTTCCATCCATAGCCCCCTAAGATAATAATAATCGGATTTGCTCCGGCTGGCGGATGAATGATTCCTAATAGGGACATTAAAAAAATCGTTAAACCTACGCCAAGGCTAATTGAGACAATGCTCGTCCCTAACAGCGAATACATGATTAAGCCGATAAAAGCTGAAATCAAATGACCTCCAATAATATTTCTAGGTTGGGACAATGGCGCATTCCAAACGACAAATACAAGTACACAGCTCCCACCAAGTGACGCCATTAACCATGGCGCCCCTGTATAGTTCGTCAACCAAAGCAATACAAAAATACATATTAATCCACCGATTGCACCTGTTATAGCATCAGCAAAATTTGTTCGTGAAGGAGCATGTCCCCCACCTTTCATCTTGAATATGTATGTTTTAATAGGGTTTGTTTTTTCTCTCTTGTCTTGCAAACGTACGAAATCTGCCATAAGTCACCTTTTTTCTATCCAAAATTCTAAAAAACTGTATCGATTTTTTGTATATTCTAAGCTTGTTCTATTATAGCAACTAGAATTCCACTTCAAAATGTAAAATTTTAGACATAACTACCTCGGCATAATTGCGTCCGAATTTCACCATACAAAATTCAGTTATTTTTCTCCCTATAACAAAAAAGCAAACTATGAAATTTTCTAGTTTGCTTTCTTTTAAGGCTTCTCAGCATTTAATCATATTGTTTTTTCACTGGCTTATAAATACGTGCTTTTTTTAATACTGCTTTAGGTACTTGGAAGGTTGCTGTTACGACTCCTGGATGACGACCAATTTCAATCGATCCTGTTATCGTCGCTCGATTCATAACCTCTGGCTCGCTCATCTCAAAAAGCCTTGCTGCACGGCTTATAGCATTAGTCGTGGCTTCATTTAATGATGTTCCAGAGCCAACAATTGATACAGGTAATACTTCCTCCACTTGTTTTACGCCGAATTCCTCTGCAAGCTCACGTGCACGTCGTTTTTCTTCCTTTGTAAAAGGTTTTGCCGTATAAGGTAAATCCTCTGTATTTGGCAATAAAATAGGGCCATCCAAAGCTACTTTTTTCAATACACTTACCTGAAGTTGAACAATACCGGCAACATCGGTTGTATGTCCTGCAATTTCACCGTCCCCTTGCATTGCGTGCATATCACCTATATACACACCGCCACCTGGAACCTTTACTGGACAAATAATCGTTGCACCTTCACGAACACGGCTTATATCCATATGTCCATCTGTACGGTGTGTATCTAATTCATTTTGAGTAAATGCATATTCATGTGGTGCACCGATTAAAAACGATCCAAAATCACCAGCATTATGGGAGTCTGGCATCGCCTTTGAAGGCGTCGTTCCAAGTTGCCCTAAAAACGGTCGCATTCTTGCCATAACACCAATCAAATCACTTGGTGCTAATGCAACTACAGGATTTTGCACAGAATTTTCAGGTGTACGCATATAATTTTTCGCATCAAGAGCAATACGGCGAGCCCCTTCTCGCCCAACAGTGACACCAATATTACCTTTATGATCTAGTGCCATCGTATAGCCATTCGTCATGTTAAAAGGTGATGTTTCTGTATCACATGTCGAACAGCGAATGGATTGTCGACCTATCCCTTTGACAACTGTACTTGGATGAAGCTTACCGCAGCCTGGACATTTTACTGATACGAATGGATCTCCAATGAATCGATCTGTAATTACCTCATCGTGCCCAGATGCTGTTGCTAATGATGTTACCTGGATTGATTTAATCTTGATAACAATGGCGTCTCCTACCTCTGCCCCTTCTACAAATACAGGCTTTGTTACTTCATGCCCACCACGAATCGTTGGTGTTAGCATCGGGCCCCAACATCCTGGCGTCGTATTAGCAATAATTGTTCCACCGTCTTTGACAGGTCCAAGCATTTTCTGTTGTGGATCTAAAATACCATCTATGAACTCATTTACGAATAATGTTTCGGCGGCTTGTGACTGCTGTACAAGGTCATCACTTTCCATTTCTTCTTTTTCTAGCATTTGCAACTCGTTTATCATTTTTCGTCACGCTCCTAGTTCTGATTTTATGTATATACTTATGTTAAAAATGCTCTCTACAAAACGTAGAGAGCTATATTCCTTAATTGTTCATGTATAAATCAAATATGTGTGAGAAATCTTCTTTCTTGTATTTGTCCTTATGGTCAATCATCCAATTATTCGCAAAACGTGTAATCTCCTCGAATGATGCAGATGGTGAGACATTGTCATTTCCGATACGACCAATGGATGAAGAAGCAACGGATAAACTCTTTTCTGCCACCTCGAGCTTGTATGCATTTTGCTTTTGCTCATAGCTGATGGCATGCAACGCTTTATATAAATCTCTAATGTCATCGATAAAACGTTTATGAATATCAATTGATAATGGTGTATTGTCGATTGTAAATTTAATTTCGACATCAAGGTCAATAGTTCCTGCTGTTTCGAGGAATACATCACTAATATTGTGCATTGAGTAGTCGTAACGACGCAGTAAACGCTTTTTGCTCATCGCGCTTTCACCGTCTACATGAATAATCGCACGATTTGTAAAGCAATACTCATCTGCCTTCGTCTTAATTAAAAAATAAATTTTCTCATCAATTTCATGTAGGATAAAATCATCTGCATCCGTCTTATCATAGTCCTTACGAGTGATTACTACCCCAATATCTGAAAGTCCGAGCGCGTCTGCTGCTATTTTTTTAAACATTGTTTACCTCCTTAAATGGTTGATACTCTTATTACGCTTTACATCTGTAAAAAGTTTCAAATAGCCTGAGTACTCTTACTAGTACTGATCTGTGCTTTTCTCTTTTATTTTTTAAATTCTGTGATAAGTTCATACATCATTCCGCCTATCATTTTTGATACCTTAACTTTATTGAAAATCCAAAAATCCATCGAGAACTCATTAGTTACTTTTTCCGCAACCTAAAGTTGCATCGTTGATTTTAAAGGCTTTTCCACAAAACTCTTGAGACCTGTACGTGTTTAAATATAAATTTTTCAGCTGAGTATACAAAGCATTATTTCCCCCTTTATAAGTAACTAATTGGTCTTTATTTTATTAATTCAAGTTTCCTTTTTTAAGCATGTTTAATTTATAATGAGTCACATAAGTGAAACTTCAATCGGTAACTTTAATAAGGAATTGCTTATCGCGCTATCATTAAACTTATTAGCCATAAGCTATTCTTAAAATTCTAATGACGATTTACAATAATAAAAAAGAAAGGACGTGTGAACAATGCAAGAACCAACTATTCTAGTGGTGGATGATGAGGCAGATTTAGCAAATCTTCTAAAAGTCAGCCTACAAAGAGAAGGTTATAAGCAAATTCATACAGCTGGCTCCATTCAAGAAGCATGGACGGGCTTTCAACAGACACAACCTGATATAGTACTTCTTGATGTGATGCTTCCTGATGGCGAGGGCTACGATTTATGCCGACGTATTCGAGAAGTGTCGCATGTGCCAGTGCTTTTCATGTCTGCGAAAAATGAGGAAATCGATAAAATTTTAGGACTTGCGATCGGAGGAGACGATTATATTACGAAACCTTTTAGTCCTAAAGAGGTTGCCTATCGTGTGAAGGCACAGCTTCGCAGAGCAGGCTACCAAACGCAAGAAACAGCGCCAGTAACTTCCGTGCAGTCTATTCAAGTTGGTCCATTCTTGCTTAATGGGGATGAAACGGAGGTACATAAGGACGACGTTTTATTGGAGCTAACGGCGAAGGAAATTGGCTTGATGGCTTGCTTTATGAATAATCCTAATCGAATTTTAAGTAAAGAAACTCTGTTTGAGCGTGTATGGGGAGAGGACTTTTTCGGCTCAGACAATACCGTCATGGTGCATATTCGACGTCTGCGTGAAAAGGTTGAGAAGGATGCATCAAAACCTGTGTATATTACAACTGTAAAAGGGCTTGGCTATAAATTTGTCGTTCCAAAAGAGGAGCAAGTATGAAATGGAAATTAACAGCTAGATTCCTTCTGTCTGTGCTGTCTATTGTTATTATTGTTATTTTCGTAAATACAGCCATTCTAATCGGGCTCCTCTCTTATCAGCTAACAAATGATTATGATGGGGGCATTGCAGATACAGAAGAAAACTTTGTCCGGGACTTCCAGAAGTATATTAAAATCAGTAATGGTACGCCTTCAGTAAGTGAAGAGGGGCTTCAACACTTACATCAGCGAAATGCTTGGATTCAATTGCTTGATGTTAATGGTCAGGTTCTTGAATCTCATTTCGTACCAGATAAGGCTCAGTCACACTATACACCCATCGATTTAATTCAAGTATATAAATATAAAGAATTTGATGCTGATACTACGGTGTATATAGGCAGTAAAGATGATGTTAGTTATCTCATTGGTATTAAGGGTAGTGATAGTACAAGATTAGTCATGCATTTTTCTGGCTCATCAGTATTACAGTTTATTGGCAAGTTTGGGTTATTCATAGTTATTGCTGACTTATTAGTGGCTACATTAGTTGGCTGGCTTTTCGGCCGAACGTTGACCAAGCCTCTGCATGCAATGATTGAACGTATTCGCCATTTAAAGAATCATGATCATATGCCTAGTAAAATGCCAGGTGGTGTGTACAAACCAGTTTTTGAGAATTTAAACGAAGTATCGAGAGAGCTTGCTGCACATGAGCAGGAACGTAAAAGATTAGAGATGATGCGCGAGGAATGGATCAGCAATGTCTCACATGATATGAAAACACCCCTTGCCTCGATTCGTGGTTATTCGGAACTACTGAATGATGGAAAATTAACTCCTCATGAACAAACAGAATATGCTCAGATTATCGAAAAACAATCATTGCATATGCAAGATCTACTGGATGATTTAAACTTAACTATGCGATTAAGACATCAACAGCTTCCGCTCAGCTTAACCGAAGTAAATATGGTGCAATTTATCCGTGAAATCGTTATTGATACACTCAATACACCACAATACGAGCAGGCCAATATTGAATTTAATGCAACTAAAGATGTCATCAAGTATCACATCGACGAACACTTTATGCGACGAGCAGTGATGAATTTTTTACACAATGCATTGCTTCATAATGCTTCTGATGTTGCAGTCAATGTTCTTGTTGATGATACTACTATTACAATCTCTGATAATGGTAAAGGCATTTCTGCCGAAGATCTTGAACATATTTTTGAGCGCTATTATCGAGGTACAAATACTGAGCAAACGCATGGTACTGGGTTAGGTACCGCTATTGCTAGAGATATTATCGAAGCGCACGGAGGAACTGTAACGATTACCTCTGAAGAACAACAAGGTACAACTGTCAGCATTCAATTATCAGAAGAAAAAAAGGAGTAGCCCTATACTAGGGACTACTCCTTCCTCCTATTTCTTCATTAGCTCCTGTACTTTTTTAGGTAGCTCATGGAATTTTACTTCATCATATGATGTAACTTCCGTTTCTTTTTTTACATAAAGCTTCATGTATGCATCGTGACGTAAATTTTTATGGGCTGAAAACTTTAATGTTTGCTCTTTACCATTTTCGTCATAAGCAGGTAGCTCGTACCAATACATTTTCATAATTTGTCCACTATCTAGCTTATATTCCTCTATATCACCATCAGTAGTAATATGAACATAGTATGCTTCTTTATTTAAACGATTAAAATCTACGGTCATCAGAACAACAAGACCTGCTACGAACAATAAGAACAGTGCTCCTATACCTAAGAAAACCTTTTTCATATTAATTCTCCTGTCTAACAATTTTATAGAATGAACGAACTGTAAAGATATAATATATGCCGTAAATTGCCGAATAAGCAATCATCCACAGTATTACTGGTTTAGTTATATCCATACTAAATAGCTGTGAAAATGCTAGTAGCGCAAATGCACTATGGACGATGCCGACAACGAGTGGTGCGCTAAAGATAACGGCAACCTGCCCTGCAACTGTTTTTAATATTTGTTTTTTGTTAACACCGATTTTATTTAAAATTGCATATTTAGGCTGATCTTCCTCTGCCTCTGTTAAAACTTTGAAGTAAATGATACTTCCTGTCGCTGCTAAAAATACTAATCCTAAAAAGCTTCCTACAAACAATAGTGATCCTACAGTAGCTAAACCATCCTCATAACTTTGCGGAACACTTGAAAACCCTTCCTGCTGTTCAGTAGATAGTTGACTGTAAATCTCCTTTGAAATGGCTTGTTGCTTCAAGTCATTATCCATACCCACTACCTGCATGTTAACATCTTCTGCATTTGTTGCAGCGAACACTTTATCATTAACAACGAGTACTGTCCCAGCTGGCATAAAGTTTAATACACTCTTTGTGTACATTTTATCAACATGGACTGATTCCCCGTTCTCCAATTTAAACTCTTCACCAGTAAAATCATCTGAAAAACGTTCATCGAAGCTAGCATCAAGTAAAACTGTTGAACCATTTGCAATGTGCAGTTCTTCATTTTTCCCTTGCAATTTTGCTAAACGATTATAGTCAGATTCCTTTAATAATGTATATTCAAAAGACGAATATTCATTATCCACGCGTAAATTTTTCACAGAAAGCGATTCGTTGTATAAGACTTCTTCTTGAGAGAATTTTACCGTATCGCCCTTCCACATAAATGTATTAGGTAGCGCTTGACGTACACTGGCTTCCGCATTGTAATACATACCGAAAACACCGCCACCAGCTGTAATCGTTGTCGCACTTAAAATAGCGATGATCGAAAGAGATTTAGCATTTGCTCGAATACGGTACAATAATTGCGATACACCAATTAAATTTAAGCCTTTCCATGACCAAGAAGTTGCTTTTTTCAACGCTATTAACACAAATACACTAACACTATGGAATAAAAGATATGTCCCTGCAATTGTCACACCTATAACCATTAGTGGAGTACCTAGTACAGTGAAGAATCTCCAAATATTACTCGTAAAGATATCTGCAGACGCTGTATAATAACCAAATGCAATTAGCGCTGTCCCAAGAATAGCTGCTAATAATGATGCACGCGGAATTTTCTCTCCTTGCTTCTCTGCATGGAACAGGTCAATCAATTTAAATTGATAGATAACACGATAGCCCTGTAAAGATGTGAATAAAAATAGTAGCGTAAAAACTCCTGCTGTATTTACTAGAGCCTCAGTGGAAAATGTTAAACTCCCTACAACCTCATAGCCCATCAAACGTACTAAAATCATTAACAAACCTTGTGACATAAAGAATCCAAGAACAATTCCTAGTACTAGTGAAACAAAACCGATCACTAAATTCTCAAAAAAGAGCATTAAGCCAATTTTCTGCTTACGCACACCTAGAAGTGAGTAAAGTGCAACTTCCTTTTTTCGTTTTTTCATAAAAAACGAATTGGAATACGCCATAAAGATGATGATAAAGAATAATAGCACAACGGATGATGCACTCATCAATCCTTTAATTTGCTGTGATGATTGTTTTAAGGCTGAAAGATCATCATTATATTTCAGCGTCACAAACGTGAAGTAGATGACGATACTAAAAACCATTGAGGCTATATATAAAAAGTAGTTCGACAAATTTCGCTGAATATTTTTACGCGCTAAACTAAATAACGTCATTTACTCCACCTCCGATGCCAGCAAGCACCTGTAAAATCTCTTGGAAAAATTGCTTTCTTGTTTGAGTACCACGATGAATTTCCTTAGAAAGCTGTCCATCCTGAATGAAAATAATACGCTGGCAGAAGCTTGCTGCGAATGCATCATGCGTAACCATCATAATAGTGGCCGCTTGAGAATTATTCAGATCACTTAAACTTTCAAGCAAGTCTGTTGCTGATTTTGAATCAAGAGCACCTGTTGGCTCATCCGCAAAAATTAATTTTGGCTCTGTAACTAATGCACGTGATGATGCTGTACGTTGTTTTTGCCCACCTGAAATTTGATATGGGTATTTATCGAGTAACTCTTTTATCCCAAACAGTGTAGCTATGCGTTCTACCTTTGCGTTAATTGCCTTTGTTGGCACTTTTGCAATCGCAAGCGGCAGTACGATATTTTCGCGAACTGTTAATGAATCGAGTAAGTTATAGTCTTGGAAGATAAAGCCTAGATTATCGCGACGAAAATCTGCTAACTCTGCATCCTTCATGCGCGCTAAGTTTGTATCACCAATAATGATTTCACCAGTCGTTGGTGTATCAATTGTCGCTAACACATTTAGTAGCGTCGATTTCCCAGCCCCTGAAGGCCCCATTACACCAACAAACTCTCCTTTTTCTACTTCAAATGATATATTCGATAGCGCTGTAAATGTATTTGCGCCTTTGCCGTAAGTTTTTTCTACATTTTGTACCTTTAATAATGACGTCATAAACGCTCACCTCTTCTTTCTGACTTTAGTATACGCCCCCAAACTTACAGCAAATTTGTCGCAAACTTACAACAACCTTAAATCGTAGGCTTAATGATGAGGGGTTGATTTCCGTTCCGACTGGGCGCTTTGAGCTGTCGCTTCGCTTTCGCACAGAGCAAAGCTTCCTGGGGGCGTCAGTCTCCACTCCAATCAACCTATCTACATGACATACGTTTTAACAAAATGTCACCCAACTTTTACGTTTTATCACCTAACTTTTAAATTTTATCGACATCCACCTGCCAAAAAGCAAAAAAGGATTCACACACAAAATTTTGCGTGAATCCTTTTACTTTATTATGTCGTCCAGTCTGAACGAAGATCAACCTATCCTCATGACATGAGTTTTAACAAAATGTCATTCAACTTTTTAGTTATCGGGGCACTTTCAAGAATTATCGCCTAACTTTTAATCTTTATCGATTAACTTTCACGTTTTATCAACCAACTTTTGAATTTTTTCGACTAACTTTCACGTTTTATCAACCAACTTTTGAATTTTTTCGACTAACTTTCACGTTTTATCAACCAACTTCTGAATTTTATCGACATCCAACTTCCAAAGAGCAAAAAAAGATTCACACACAAAATTGTGCGTGAATCCTCTAACTTTATTCTGCTAATACTTTTTTAATATCATCCTCAAAGCTACTTGGCTTATCAGCTGATCCGTAACGTCCAACAACTTCACCATTACGATTCACAAGGAATTTTGTGAAATTCCACTTTACACTGTTGCCAAGAAAGCCCTTTGAATGTGATGTCAAATGCTCAAAAATAGGGTGTGCATCCTTACCATTGACCTTCACAATTTCATGCATAGGGAACGTCACTCCATATGTCAAACGACATTGTGACGCCGCTTCCTCAGCAGTCGCTACTTCTTGCTTAAACTGATTAGATGGGAAGCCAAGAACAACAAGGCCCTCATCCTGATATTTGTTAAATAGACCTTCTAATTCTTCAAACTGCGGTGTAAAACCACATTTTGAGGCCGTATTAACAATTAACATTGCCTTACCCTTATAACGATCTAAGCTATATTCAATACCATCTTCTAAAGCAACCTGAATGTCGTAAATGCTCATTTCTAATTACCCCCTATTTATCCCGCATAAACGGGCAGTATAAGCTCGATTCATGAAGACTAATAATCAGCGGAGTTAGAGAAAACCCCATAAAATTCACTTTATAAACGCGCATTCATTCTGGCAACCTGCTGTAGAGGATCCCAAACACCATTAAATGGAGGCGCATAGGCTAAATCTAAATCTAATAAATCTGGTAATGTCATTTTATTGTATAAGGCTGTTGCAAACACATCAATCCGTTTATCAACACCTGCAGGTCCAACAATTTGTGCTCCTAAAAGCTGTTGATCTCGTTTACGAACAACAATTTTAATAAACATCCGTTGAGCACCTGGATAATAACCTGCAATATGACGGGCAGACAATTTAAATGCCTCATATTCAAAACCTAACTCTTTTGCATTGCGCTCATTAATACCTGTCGTGGCGATTGTTAAATTGAAAAATTTTAAAATCGAAGTACCTACAATACCTCGAAACGGTGCAAACTTGCCCGACATATTGAGTCCCGCTAAACGACCTTGCTTATTAGCTGTCGTTCCAAGAGGTACATAATCTAAGCGTTCTTTCACAATATTAAAATGCGTTGCGCAATCTCCCGCTGCATAAATATTTTCAACAGATGTCTCTAAATGTCGATTGACGATTACTGCCCCATTTTTAGCCAGTGCTATGCCTGTTCCCTCTAAAAATTGCGTATTCGGTTTAATCCCCACAGCCATAATGACTAAATCTGTATCAAACGAGCCATTGTCAGTAATAACACGTTCAACACGGTGATTCCCCTCGAACGCCTCTACTTTTGTATTTAACACAAGCTCGATATCGTTCTTTTTTGCTTCCTCATGAACATGTTGAGCAAGCTCTTCATCTAAAATTCTTGCAACATAGCTACCGCGTTGAATCAATCTTACTTTTTTGCCACAAGCATGTATCGTCTCGGCCATCTCAAGCCCAATATAACCTGCACCTATAATCGTTACATTTTCTATATCTGACGTTAAATCAGCTAGTAAATCATCTAGCTGAGGTATTGTTTTCACCGTGTGTATACCCGTTAAATCTGAGCCCTTCTCCACCGGCATAATAGGATCCGCGCCTGTTGCAATAAGTAGCTTATCATAGGGAATTTCAAATGATTCCCCAGATGACTGTGTTCCCAAAACAAGATTCTTGTCTACATCAATTTCGTTAACCTTATGGCCAACAAGAGCATCAATACCATACTTATCACGAAACGTTTCTACATCTCTTGCTATGAGACGCTTTGTCGATGAAATACGTCCATCTATAACATAGGGCAACCCACACTGCCCATATGAATAAATAAATCCACGTTCTACAGATGTAATCTCTGCTCCTGGTACATTTCGATATATTTCCATTGCTGCTGACATTCCGGCAGCATCTCCCCCGATGATTACGTATTTCATCCAACCATCCCCCTTATTTTTTTCTTGTTGCTATTAAGCATGCATAATGGTCCATATAAAAACGGTGACTTCCTCCACTTACGATGACACGTAATACATGAATAGCAATAACCATCGTTAGAACAAGATTCGCTACAAAAGCTAGCAATGTAATGACAATTTGTAGTACATAAAATGGTGAATCCATATTTAATTTAATATGGCCTATTGTTGTTATTATCTCCGAAGTACATACTACCACGATAATGGCAATACAACGGCGCCAAGATTGACTTACAATACTTTTGCCGTTTTCACTTACCATTGTAAATCGCATCATCTTCATCCCTAACGTTGCTCCATTTGTAAAGCTCGGCACAACGCCAAACAACAACATATACAAAGCTATTTTTACTAAAAATTCGAAAATACCACTATAGCCTGTTACGGCACCAATACTGAACAAAATGATATGTGCGATAAATAAATCTATTGCTAGTGCTAACAAAATAGATAATGGCTTGACGATATCTTTTTTGACCATTTCTGCTGCTTTAGCCGCCACCTCTTCATGAGAAGGAAACAACGCCCACACAACAGGGGCTAAAAAGAACCCTAATAGTGCCCCAACACTGTTAAGCATTAAATCATCCACATCAAAAATTCGATACGCACAATTAAAGATGCCATAAATCCCTGTAAATTGGGTTACCTCATAAAACAATGTTAGCAAAAAGCTAAATAGAAATGCACGCTTCCAGTACTCTCTTTTTTTAAGAAAATAACGCAAGTATACGCCAAATGGCATGAGCAGTAAGAAATTATAGAATGCCTGGTAAAAAGCGGGCTGCTTCGGTATATAAATCCATGTCGATGGATTCGTCAGAACGATCCCACTATCCTTTAAAATATCAGCGACAAATTGAAAAGGATGTAAATTATAATGTACTGTATCCGGGGCTTGTAGAGAGCAAGTATCACGTGTTTCCGGGAAAGGTAATAATACTAAGCATAGTGCCGATAAAAAGTAAAAAATAAATGAGAACATAATAATCGTTTTGGATACAGATAAGTAGCCATATTTCCGATACGTATAAATAAGCCACGGTACAAATAGCATAAAGGACAAGAATATTGTTATTAAAAAAGCTACCATTATAGAATGTGTATAAACTGACATTGGACACCTCTTCATTTAAAAATAGGCTCTTCACCATAACGAGGGATTGATTTCCGTTCCGACTGGGCGCTTCCAGCCTTCGTACCAATCAACTTATATGAATGGCATATATTTTATTAATGCCCTTCCCAACTTTTGATGTTAAATCCCCGTTTTTTTATATCTTAAACTTAGTTTAGCCCATAAACACAACACGAATATTTCACCTATCTTAAATAATCCTTAATTTAACTTAAGTCTAAGAACGCCGCATCCTGTGGCAATTTATCTGTGCGAAAGCGTAGCGACAGCAACAACAACACACGACTAAGTGACTAACATCACGTTGGCACAAAGCCGATTCCGGACGTAATTATGCCGAGGCATAATTGATAAATAAGGCCATCTGGATATAAAATTAAAATTCCGCTAGACTCCAGTGGGGTTAAGCAAGAGCATAAGATCTAGAAATGAAAGATCGATACGGCTCGTGCATGCCACGGAGAGCAAAGCGGAATTTTACCAAATAAGAATATAAATTTTTGTTTGAAGGACTTTTACACGAGCATACTATGCTTTTGCCATTTCCTCTTTACAGAAAGCTAAAATTTCCTCTAGCTCATCATCTTCTAATGCGAAATCTAAATACTCACCTTCAGCTTTTTCCATGATGAAGTAATTTAAAATAAATAGCTCTTCACCTTTTTCAGCAACCAGTACTCGAATCTCAATTCCTGCTTCATGATAAAGCTCATCTTCTTCATCAATATCTACATCTAAAATAAACTCGTAACGCTTACCTTCAATAATGTTTGTTGGATCTAAAATTTCTTCCATTGAGAATTGTGTAATTTCCATTGTTCGATCTCCTTTAAGTTAACCTGTTCTTTTTATATATTAAATCAAATTCAGCATGGGTCAACTAGAAAACTCGTATACACTTGAAAGTAAATATGCCACAATGAAATTAAAATAATTGAGAGACGCGATTCTCTTAAGGATACTCTACAAAAAGGAGGCTTTTTTCTTGAAAGAGCTACTATATTATCAAGATGTCATGCTACGTGAATTTGATGCAACAATTGTCGATAAAGGAACTGATATAGATGGCCGTAACTACGTGGTGCTATCAAATACTGCATTCTATCCAACAGGAGGTGGACAACCTCATGACACAGGTACTTTAAATGATATCGAAGTCATCGATGTTGAGAAAATTGATGATGAAATTCGTCATTATATCCTAGACGACTCTTCGCTTTTAACTGGAGAAGTGCATGGACAATTGAATTGGCAACGACGATTTGATCATATGCAGCAGCATGCAGGTCAACATATTTTAACAGCTGCTTTTGTCGAGCTTTTTGATACACCAACTGTGAGCTTCCATTTGGGTAGTGAGCAGGTCACAATTGATATTGCCGTGGACACCTTAACGGAAGAACAGCTTGTGGCTGCGGAAGCCCGTGCCAATGAAATAATTCTAGAAAATCGTCCCATTGAAACGACATGGATTACAGAAAAAGAACTTGAGAACTATTGCCTACGTAAAGAAGTAGCGGTCACAGGAGATATTCGACTCGTTATTATCCCTGATTTTGATTACAACGGTTGTGGTGGTACCCATCCAACTTCAACTGGACAAGTCAGCGCAATAAAAATTCTCGGCACGGAAAAAATGAAGGGCAATATTCGCGTCTCCTTTGTCTGTGGCCACCGAGTTTTAGCGGAGCTTGCAATGCGAAAGAAAGTGCTAGCTGACGTTGCCAGACAACTAAGTGTACCTGAAGAGGAAGCGGCTACAGCACTTGCAAAAGTCTTAACAACGCAGAAAAATACAGAAAAAGCACTTGTAGCAGCAAAAGAAGAGCTACTAAATTATGAAGCAAAAGCGCTAGTCTCTAGTAAAAAACGTATTATTACTGCTACCTTTACTCAGCGTACTATGCAAGAGCTTCAAAAAATAGCTCGGACTGTTGTCGCTGAGCAGGCAGACGCTGTCGTATTACTTGTTTCAGAAAATGAAGACCAGCTTCAGTTTGTCGCGGCACGTGGTGCAAAAGTTGAGAAAAGTATGAAAGACATAGCTGCAAAGACACTGCCACTCATTAACGGAAAAGGCGGCGGTAGCGATCAGATGGTACAAGGCGGTGGCGAGCGTATTATCTCTACCGAGGAACTATTTGAAGCTATGCAAGAAGTACTAAACTAAACTAACCTTTTCGATAATAAAAATTCCAAAAAATAGGAGACGTTCCATTACTGGGACGGCTCCTTTATTCATTCATGCTTATCATCACTTGCTGCACGTTCTATTGCTGCTATCTTCCCCGTCGATTGTTATCCACAGACATTTGCCCTGCTGAAGTAATAGATTCCTCAGCACCTTATTTTTATCCACAAATTATCCACATTTAATGCACAATTTGTCCACAATTCATCTCGATTACGTCAAATCAATTTGCCAGTTGGATGATATTAAAAGTTTTTCCAGTTATACCTGATTATAATTTACTTTTTTTGCTGATTATAAAAAATAGAATGGTTTCTATACATTTTGAGGGGAGGATTTCTATGAGTCCAGAAAAGGATGTTTCACGTCGTGATTTTTTAAAAACAACAGGGATCGCAGCAGGTACATTAGTCGGCGGTGGATTAATAGGAGGTCTTGTTGGCTATAACATGCCTAGTAAAGGAACTACTACGCTAGAGCATGGTCAGCATGGAACTGCTACTGAAGAGACTGGTTCTCCAAAAGCTAAAATGTTTTTTATGAATCAAAGAGATTTCAATATTTTAACGAATGCTACTGAACGTATTTTCCCTGAGGATGATTTAGGCCCGGGGGCAAAGGGCTTAGATGTGCCTTACTTTATCGATCATCAGCTAGCAGGGCAATATGGAAGTAATTCTAAAGAATATATGCATGGACCTTTTGGTGAGGGTGCCCCAACACAGGGTTATCAGAGTCGTTTAACCCGTGCGGAAATTTTTAAGCAAGGTGTCCAAAAGTTAGAGTCGGAAGCACAGAATCGCTATAAAAAGAGCTTTAATGATATTGATGGTAAGCAAATGGATGAAATTTTAACTGCCTTCCAGAAAGGTGACGTGCAAATGAGTGGTGTCACATCTGCTTTCTTCTTTACTTTATTACGTGCAGCAACATTAGAAGGTGCTTACTCTGACCCTATATATGGCGGGAATCGTAACATGGATGGATGGCGTATGAAGAGCTTCCCTGGCCATCAAATGGCGTATATTTCTCAAATCGAAGATCCGAAATTCCAAAAAATTGAGCCTAATTCATTAGGCAGTCACTAGTATAAGGGGGTAAGGAAATGGCAACAACATTACCAAGTGTAGACGTTGTTACAGTCGGGGTAGGTTGGACCGGCGGCATTGTCGCTGCAGAGTGCTCGAAGGCAGGCTTAAAAGTCGTTGGTTTAGAGCGCGGTCAAAAGCGTGGCACAGAAGATTATCTGACTATCCATGACGAGTATCGTTATGCAATCCGCTATGATTTAATGCAAAATCTTTCGAAAGAAACCGTAAGCTTTCGTAATAATCGCAATATGAAGGCATTGCCCATGCGTCAGCTCGGTTCCTTTTTACTTGGTGAAGGGCTTGGCGGCTCTGGTACACACTGGAACGGTATGACGTATCGCTTCTTACCATACGATTTTCAAATTAAAACATTAACAGACAAACGTTATGGTCCGAAAAAGCTTGGACCTGATTATTTATTACAGGATTGGGGATTAACATACGATGAACTTGAGCCCTATTTCGACAAGTTCGAAAAAACAGCAGGTATTTCCGGGGATGATAAAAATCCATTTAGCGGAAAACGTTCAAATCCTTATCCTACGGGGCCTATGAAAATGACCCCGATGCTTTCGCAATTTGAAAAAGCTACAAAAAAATTAAAATTATCACCTTACATGGTACCTTCTGCAAACTTATCAGAAGTTTATAAGAACCCTGACGGTGAAACGATTAACGCTTGCCAATATTGTGGCTTCTGTGAACGCTTCGGCTGTGAATATGGCGCCAAATCATCTGCAGAGGTTACTGTTATTCCTACTGCATTAAAAACAAGTAATTTTGACTTACGCTATAATTCCAATGTTGTTGAAATCTTAAAAAAAGGCAATAAAGTAACTGGTGTCCGATATATCGATACGATATCTGGTGAAGAATTTATTCAACCAGCAAACGCTGTTGTACTTACTAGCTATGTCTTTAATAATGCCAAGCTATTAATGGTCTCTAACATTGGGGAACGCTATGATCCAGCTACTGGAAAAGGGACACTTGGAAGAAACTATTGCTATCAAATACTACCTGGAGCAGTAGGATTTTTTGATGAGCAATATAACACATTTATGGGTGCGGGTTCACTCGGTATGAGTATTGATGACTATAATGGCGATAATTTCGATCATAGTGACTTAGATTTTATTCACGGTGGAAATATAGCTCTAACACAAACTGGTGCACGCCCTATCGGCTCGAACCCAACACCTCCTGATACGCCAACATGGGGTGCAGAATTTAAAAAACAATCTATTCATTACTATACACGCTCATTCGGGATTGGTGCACAAGGTGCTTCGATGCCACACAAAGAAAATTATTTGTCTCTTGATTCTACGTATAAAGATGCTTACGGCTTACCTCTAATACAGTTAACGTACAATTTTACAGATCAGGATCGAGCACTCCATAAATATATTTCAGCACGTGCAGCTGACATTATGAAAGAAATGGGCGCCAAAACTGTTGTCCCAAATGCTGAAATCACTGATTACAATATCGTACCTTATCAAACAACCCATAATACAGGCGGAACTGTTATGAGCTTAAAGCCAGAGAATGGCGTTGTGAATAACTACCTGCAACATTGGAATGTTGAGAATCTTTTTGCTGTGAGTGCCGGAAACTTTGCGCACAATAGCGGTTATAACCCTACAGGTACTTTAGGGGCACTAGCCTACCGCTGTGCAGAGGGTGTTGTAAAATATAGCAAATCAGGTGGCTCCTTAGTCTAAATAACAATCAAATTTTTTAAAAGGAGGCAAGACTTATGGGAGGTCTTGGAGCAATCGGAGTACCTGGGTTAATCATCATCTTGGTAATTGTTTTAATTGTGTTTGGTCCGAAAAAATTGCCAGAAATCGGCGGGGCAGTCGGTAAAACATTTGCTGAGTTTAAAAAGTCCACAAAGGGGCTTATCGATGATGAAGATGATCCAGCGAAAAAAGAAGAAAAAAAATCTGACGTTTCGTAGGAGGGTTTCCTATGGATCCATATGAAGACGGAAAAAGAAAATATTTAAGTCCACTTGATAAGAAAGAAGCAGAGCCTCTCACACCTGTGGAGGCTTTTGTTGAAATTCAAGTAGAAACAATTGAACAGGATACGGTAGTTGATGAACCACTTTTTCCAATGGCATCATTACTTGAACATCTTACTGAACTGCGAAAACAAATTATTAAAGGGCTTTTCGTATTTATTCTATTTTTTATTATTGTATTCTCTACCATTAATATTTGGTTTCCTTATGTCACTCGAGGACATTCACTAATTATTTTAGGACCGTTAGAGGTTGTAAAATTTTACATGACGATATCCACAACACTAGCTTTCGGGTTATCTATGCCATTTTTAGTTCATTTTTTGTGGAGTTTCGTAAAGCCAGGTTTAAAAGAAGAAGAAAGCCGTTTCCTCGGTCTTTATGCACCTGTCATGCTAGTACTCTTCTTATTAGGCGTAGCTTTCGGTTACTTTATTGTTAATCCACTCAGCTACTCGTTTTTAGTGAGTATAGGAGCAACCAATTTTGATGTTATGGTATCCGCAAATGAATACATGCATTTTTTAGTGATGACAACCGTACCACTCGGACTACTCTTTGAATTACCAATCGTAGCCCTCTTTTTATCGTCCATTGGTGTATTAACGGCTGAATCCATGAAAAAAATACGAGGCTGGTCTTATATCGGGATGGGCGTTGGTTCTGCTTTGATTACACCACCTGATTTTATTAGTCAGCTACTCGTCTTAATTCCAATGATTATTTTATATGAAATAAGCATCTATCTCGTTAAACGTATAGAGCGTAAACAAATTGAAAGCACTGCGTAGCAAAAACGCAGTGCTTAATTTTTCTTTAATTCCATGACAAGAATCTCTGGTGGATTAAAAATCCGCATAGGTACTGTACTATTACCTAATCCTCGACTAACAGCCATAGTTGTGGTTCCTTCTTTATAAAGACCTGCCGTATATTTCGGAAATATTCCCTGCCCTCTTGCATAAAGACCACCAATTCCAGGAATCCGAACTTGTCCACCATGCGCATGTCCTGAAAATACTAAATCAATTCCAAACTCCACATACGTATCAAACACTTCTGGTCGATGTGCTAGTAAAATCTTTAGTACATTTGGTTGAACATTCCTTGTTGCTATCTCTAGCATTTCTTTCGTTGTTCTACCCGATAACGGATCTTCTATGCCAACAATCGCCAAGCGCTCCCCGTCGCGCTCAATGATGGTCGATTCATTGGACAACACATGTACGCCTAACGATGATAGCTCCTCATAAATTTCATTCACTTTATTCGTCGCTACTTCATGGTTTCCTAGTACATAATAGACATCCGCTAATTTAACTAATCCTCTAACAGCCTGTAAGCTTCGCTCCAAATCATAGCGATTACTATCAACTAAATCACCTGTAATAAAAATCAGGTCAGGATTTGTTGTCTTCACCTTTGCTATGAGTCTCTCTTGATGCTCACCAAAGAGAGCATCCTGTAAATCTGATATTTGTGTAATGCGTAGCCCATCAAAGCTGGCAGGCACTTTTTCTGATTCGAATTCATACTTGCTTACAACCAGCCAGTGATTGTTTACGTACAAAAAAATGACTATAAAAACAACAAAAAAACCCACATATAATAATTTTTTCAATCGCAATCGCTCACTTTGTGGCTTTTTCAGAAAAAATTCTGACCCTCCTATTATAAGCATAAAACTAAGTAATTGTAAGCACATACTCTAAAAAACCATAAATAGCGCAAAAGACCAACTCCACCTTCGTGTTAGTCTCTTAAATATTTTTGAATAACAGATGCTTACTATCGACATTTCTCTATATCTTGTTCGATCACAAAATAATGTTCTTTCCGCAACTTCCAAAACTAAAAATCATATTTTCCTGTGAAATTTAGATAGATTAATTAAGAGTTGTCATTTTGAAATCTCCATCTTTTTCTTAAATAGATTTCATGATTATTAACTGCATTGATATCACCCAAAGCATTCATTATTTGTATCGCTTTATTCGACATATCAATTCCTACATCACTATTTCCAGAAATAATTTTATATATTCCACTTAAATAAAGAAGCTTTACTTTTTCAAAGTACAGATCAGAATGCAGTTCAAGTATTTTTTCAGCAGAGATAATAAAATGTAACGCACTTGATGGTCTATTTGACTCTATACAAAAAAAGATGGTGTTTAATAAGACTCTTATCAATTAGTGATATCGTAAGTAAAAAAAAACGGATTTAGACACCTCCTTTAAGAAGATCTAAATCCGTTTTCTCGCTTATAATACTTTTTCTAAGAAATCTTTCGCACGCTGTGTAGATGGTGAAGAGAAAAACTGTTCTGGTGATGCATCCTCAATTAACTTTCCGCCATCAAGGAATAGTATACGATCGGCCACTTCACGAGCAAAGCCCATCTCATGCGTTACGATTAACATGGTCATCCCAGTATCAGCAAGATTTTTCATAACAGCTAATACCTCTTTTACCATTTCAGGGTCAAGTGCTGAAGTTGGCTCGTCAAATAAAATTACTTTTGGATCCATTGCGAGTGCTCGGGCAATGGCAACACGTTGCTTCTGCCCTCCTGATAGACGGTTTGGATATTCATTGCGTTTTTCAAAAAGGCCAACCTTCGTTAATAAATCTTCAGCTTTTTTGATAGCAGCTACCTTATCCATGCCCTTCACATTAATCGGTGCATATGTTAAATTTTCAAGTACCGTTTTATGAGGGAAAAGATGAAAATGCTGAAATACCATACCGACTTCTTCACGGATCTTCATAATGTTTGTCCCTTTGTCCGTCAGGACGTCACCAGCAATTGTAATCTTTCCGCTCGTTGGCTCTTCTAATAAATTTAAGCAGCGCAGGAATGTTGATTTACCAGATCCTGATGGTCCAATAATAGCAATTACTTCTTTTTCTTTAACTTCTGTTGAAATACCCTTTAGCACTTCGTTTTGTCCATATGATTTGTGCAAATCTTCAATTTTAATCACTTTTTCTCATTCCTTTCTCGATTCGTTTACCAAGGAACGTTAATACAAGCGTCATAATGTAGTAGATCACACCCGCAAATAGTAAAGGCTCAAGATAGCGATATGTTGAACCACCTACAATGTAAGCACGGCGCATAATATCAAGTGCACTAATAACTGTGACAACAGCTGTTTCTTTATTTAATGTAATAAATTCGTTTACTAAAGATGGTAAAATATTTTTTACGGCTTGTGGGATAATAATATCTTTCATCATTTTTGCATATGGAATACCTAGCGCTTGTGCCGCTTCCATCTGTCCTTTATCAACGGCATTAATTCCAGCGCGAATGATTTCAGAAATATAAGCACCTGAGTTTAACCCGAATGCAATAATAGCCGTTGGAACTGGTTCAATTTGAATATCTAATAACTGTGGCACTGCATAGTAAATAATCATTAATTGTAGTACGAGCGGCGTACCACGGAAAATTGATGTATAAAAATCTGCAAACCAACGTAAAATATTCACTTTACCAATTTTACATAATGCTAGTAATATACCAACTATAAAACCGATGATGGATGCACCGATTGCAATTTGAAGTGTGATACCTATCCCTTTTAATATATAAGGAATAGAGGGAACGATAGCTGTAAAATCTAAATTCACAGTGCCCCCTCCTTTCTTGTTCTCTTTTAAGGAAACGTAAGCGATAGCTCAAAATAGAGCTATCGCAGTTTAACTTTCTTATTTAACTTTTAACCATTTATCTTCTAGCTCTTTAATTTTACCTTCAGCAGCTAATTCTTTTAATGCTTTGTTAATTTTATCTTTAAGATCGCTACCTTTTTGAACAGCGATTGCTTTAAAGTCCTCAGGTTGCTCTTTAACAGGGAACGCTTCTAGTTTATCGTTCGTATCAAGATAACCTTTTGCTACACCACTTTCTACAATCCCAGCGTCTAAACGTTTAGACATCATGTCTTGAATAATTTCAGGAATTCGAGTACGTCCTTCAACTGTAGCATCTACTTCTTTTGCAATTTTATTACCTAAAGTTTCTTGGATAGAAGCGTTTTGAACACCAATTTTTTTACCAGCTAAATCAGCCTCTTTTTTAATTCCACTATCCTTTTTCACGATAAACACTTGCTCTGTTTGGTTATATTTATCAGAGAAATCTACAACTTTTTCACGTTCTTCATTAGGTGACATACCAGAAATAACAACATCAACTTTACCTGCTTGTAGGGCTGGTACTAAACTATTGAAGTCAATATCTTGGACTTGCATTTCTGCACCAATCTTGTCACCAACTAATTTAATTAAATCAATATCAAAACCAATAATATCTTCACCTTTTGCTGCATCAACATACTCGAATGGTGCATAGTCAGATGAAGTACCTACTTTTAATACTTGCTTTTGTTCTGTGCCTTCGCTAGCATTTGAATTTTTATCACTTGCTTTATCTTTTGCGCCACATGCTGCCAGTACACCAATTACTAGAACGAGCATTAGCATGAAAAATTTGTTTTTCATATTTAACGATCTCCTTTTACCTATGTTTTATTGTCTATGAAAATCTAGTTATAGAAAATATTAGAATGGATATTTATTCACTTTAGAGAATAAAAAATCTATCTGCTAATAAGATATACTCTTTTGAAGCAATAATCAAGCTAAACTAAAAATTTCCCGACAAAATATTATACACATAATTTTCTGATAAATCAATCTATTCAGACTTCCCTCTAGAGGAGAAGCTTATCACCCTAACGTAGGGGTGATTTCCGTTCCAACTGGGCGCTTTCCTGGGGATCCAAGGAGTCACCCAGCCTCCACTACAATTAACTTATACACGACGTACGTTTTAACAAATATAGTCCCCAACTTTCGGTTTATATATTCCTTTACTAAAAGGTGATACTGAGAGTTTATTCAACAAAGGAGACCTCCAAAAATGGAGGTCCCGCCACTTATCTTATTTCTCATCTGCAAATAGCTTTTCCTTCAACTCATCCTCTCCCGATCCTTCCGCTAAAGGTACGCGAGAGCGATATGCAGCCCGACATATTAAATGCCCTGCTACAGGAGCCGTTACAAAAACGAAGAGAATTCCTAAAATTAAACGTACGCTAACATATCCATCGTGTACCCAAAAGTAAATAAATGCGCCTAACAGACATGTTAAAACCGACAATGTCGAACTTTTCGTTGCAGCATGTGAACGTGTGTATACGTCAGGTAAACGAATCATCCCAAATGCACTAATAACACTTACAATGGAGCCAATCAATATAAGTATAACTGCCGCCCATTCAATCATTTGATTTACGTTCAACAATCACACCTCTTTCAATATATTTCGTAAACGCAATTGTGCCGATAAAAGCTAAAATCCCTAATATTAAAATGGCTTCTAAATACGCCTTTGTTTTCAATATAATGGAGACGATAGCTATTGCTGAAAGTAAATTAACGCCTATTGTATCAAGTGCTATGGCACGGTCAGGCAACGATGGACCTCGAATCACACGAAACAACGATAACGCAATCGATACACTGAATAATGCAAGAGCCAATAGTAAAATTTTTTCAATCATTAACGTGTCACCTCCATTATTGCTTGTTCAAATTTCCCTATTGAACGAATGACAGCTTCTTTCGATTGTTCAATATCCATTGCATGAATATAAAACATATCTCCCTCTTCAGAAACTTCCATCACTACTGAACCTGGAGTAAGAGTGAGCAACAACGCAAGAGCAGTTATTTCCCAATCTCCTTTAAGCGCAGTTTTATACGTAAATATTCCAGGAGTAATATTGAGCTTTGGAGTAGTAATTTGTCTTAATACGCTGTAACTCGATAATAGTAGCTCCCAATTAAAGAGCCATAATAATTTAATGATCGAAAACACACGTCGTAAATAAAATTGTGTGCCGTAAAAGCGATGCATTACATATAAAATCCCTATTCCGACGATAAACCCCATTAAAAATGTCGAAAACTGCGGTATAACTTCATCCTGTAACAATAGCCAAAGTGTTGCGATAAATAAATTTAAGATAAATTGCATCGCCATTATTTATTCACCTCACCTTGCCATGTTGTGCCATCCAGCACTGCATCAATATAGATTGATGGCGTGTAGAGCGTTTTTGCCGCATCTGTTACATACGGAGCCATCCATTCCGCTCCAATTCCTAAACCAATTGTACAAGCTGCCAACATTGTTAGTGGCAAGACCATACGCTTTGGTAACGGCTTTTCATCCTCTAGACTAATAATAGTTTCCCCAAAGAATGAGGAGAGAAATATTCGTAATAGCGAATATAAAACAATTAAACTAGATAAAAATCCTAATCCTAATAGAACAAAATTTCCGCCCTCAATAGCACCTTGTCCAATTAAAACCTTACCTAAAAAGCCACTTAATGGTGGTATCCCAGCAAGGGAACACATGACAATAAAGAATAACCAGCCAAAAAAAGGATAATTTCGAATAAGCCCACTCATTTTATCAATAACCGTTTCGCCAGTAACATATATCATCATTCCAACTGCTAAAAACAGCATGGCCTTAGCTACCATATCATGCATCAAATAGTATGTTACGCCCTGTAAGGCAGACTCTGTACCGATGGCTAGACCAGCTACTATAAAGCCAACACCAATAAGAACGTTATAGGCGGCAATTGTTCTTACGTCTCGTCCTGCTAGTGCTCCCATACAACCAGCAATAATCGTAAGTCCTGCCATAATTCCTAGCACCATATGCGTCACTTCAGTATTATTTGGGAAAAGTAATGTAAAGGTGCGAACGAGTGCATATATTCCAACCTTTGTTAATAATGCTGCAAAAAGTGCGGCTATAGCTGTTGGAGGTGCACTGTATGAGCCTGGAAGCCAGAAAAATAATAATAGTCCAGCCTTCAAACTAAAGACAATTAAGAAAATGAGCGCTACAGTCGTAATAAGGGGATCAGCCCCAACCTCCATAACACGGACAGAAATATGTGCCATATTCAATGTTCCAACGGTTCCATATAAAAAAGCTAATGCCACTAGGAATATCCAAGATGCAACAACATTAATCAGCACATATTTTAATGCCTCACGTAGTTGAATTTTATCGCCACCTAAACTAATAAGTGCATAAGAAGCAAGTAACATAACCTCAAAGCACACAAACAAGTTAAAAATATCCCCTGTTAAAAATGAGCCATTAACTCCCGCTACCATAAGCAAGACAAACGGGTAAAAATACATCTTTTCATAGCTCTTACCGATTGTGAACATGGCATACAACAAACAAATAGCTGCGACAATATTCGCTATTAACACAAGTAAGACTGCGAATGAATCAGCAACAAATAAAATGCCGAATGGCGGTGCCCAGCCACTAAAATCAATACGCATCACACCTTGTTTCTGAATCTCTTGCAATAAAATGACACTAATAAGGACAACGAAACTTAGTGTCAATAAACTAATGATGCGCTGCAAAATAACATTTTCACTTAAAAACACTAGTAAAATCGCCGTTATAACTGGCACAATTAATGGTAAAACAATCATATTACTCATCCGGCGTACCTCTCAATTCATCAAAATTCGCCGAACCGTTCGTTTTATAGGCTCGGTAACCGAGAACAAGCACGAACGCCGTTACCGCAAAGCTAATTACGATCGCAGTTAAAATTAATGCTTGCGGCAAAGCATCTGTGTAAGGACCTTCTGATTCCTCTAAAAGTGGTACATCCCCCTTTTTCAGTCCACCCATCGTTAAAATTAGTAGATGTGCCGCATGCGATAAAACCGCAGTTCCTAAAATCACACGTAATAACTGTTTCGAGAGGACTAAGTACGTCGCAACAGCTACTAATACACCAACTAAAACTAGTATTAAAGACTCCATTGGCTACTCATCCTCACTTATACTTAAAATAATTGTGACCACAACACCTACTACAGTTAAAGCCACACCAGCCTCGAAAATTGTTACCGTCGAAAAGCCCATTTTCCCGAATATCGGTATATTTATATAACTATGTGTTTGTGTTAAAAACGGAACATCAAAAAATAGTGAGCCGATTGCTGTGCCTGTCGCTAGTAATACGCCCAGCGCTGCAACTTTTTTAAAATCAAATGGCATCCCTTTATGCACTGTTTCAATGTCATACGCTAGATACAATAGAACAATGCCAGAAGCCAGCACGAGACCACCAATAAAACCTCCGCCAGGAGCATGATGCCCTGCAAAGAATAGATAAATACCAAGGGTTAAAATAATGAATACGACCGTCTTTGTTATAGTACGCAAAATGACGTCATTGATTTTCATGATCCGCATCCTCCTTTCGTGGCTTTAGCTTCGTTAATGCATACACTCCTAAGCCAGCAATCAGAAGAACGACAACTTCTAGCATCGTATCAAATGCACGGAAATCGCCTAATATTGTGTTGACAATATTTGAACCACCCGCTAGTTCGTAGGAATCATTGAAGTAAGTAGCCACTGGCTCAAAGCGATCGAAATGGACAACCGCTAAGCCTACTAGTGTAACTGTGGCGCCAACGAAAATGGATATAGTCACCTTAGACCATTGCATTTTTTTACGGGAGGTTTCAGGCATTAAATCAGGTAAATATTTAAAGCATAAAAGGAATAAAGCAGTTGTCACAGATTCAACAACTAATTGGGTTAACGCTAAATCAGGAGCACGGAAAATAACGAAGAAAAATGCGATTGAATAGCCAAGTACGCCGTTCAATAACATTGCTGTTACGCGGCCTTTAGCGAAAATCATCCATACTGCGGCGAACATCATTACAAACACTAAAATGAGCTCATAGGACTCAATCGTGGAATCCTTCGCAAAATTAAATGCAGTAGCATCCGACCAAATAAAATATCCTGCAATAAGCGCAACAAAAAATACATATATATAGACAAAATAATGTGTTAAATTACCTGCCATATAACGGTTAGTAAGCTTTGCAGAACTATTCTCGCTAAACTCAATCAGACGATTGTAATACGTATTAAACGTATATCTTTGCGGAAATATCCGATACATAGGCTTCCAGCTTTTTAATGTTTTAAATAAGATGATCCCAATAATGATTACACCTAGGGTCATTAACAATTCTGCGTTAATCCCATGCCAAGCATGAATATGTGGTGTTAATTCGCTTGTTGATGGGAATGTTGGATAAATACTTGCCATAGCAGGCTCTAAAATATAATGCCCTAGCACATTTGGGAAGAAGAAAATGCCAACTACAAAGACGCACAGAATGATTGGCGAAAGTAGCATACCTAACGGAGCTTCATGCGGTTTTTTATCCAGCTTATTAAGCTGCAGTTTTCCGAAAAACGTTCGACTGATTAAAATCATACAGTAAACAAATGTAAAGATACTTGCTACCCAAGCTACTATTGGAAATAGCAGTCCGAAATCAGAAATTGAAAATGCCTCTACATTGCGAATAGCTAATAACGCAGCGAAAAACATTTCTTTACTTAAGAAGCCATTAAATGGAGGTAAGCCTGCCATAGAAAAACCGCCAATGACCGCAATTGTGAACGTTACAGGCATTAAGGCCAGTAATCCTCCGAGACGGCGAATATCGCGTGTGCCCGCCTCATGATCGACAATACCAACCATCATGAACAATGCACCTTTAAACGTGGAGTGATTAATAAGATGAAACAACGCTGCAAAGCTTGCCTGCGTATAAAGAACGGTATTTTCAGCATAACCGTAATAATGGCCAACTGACCCTAACCCAAATAAACTCATTATCAAACCGAGCTGGCTAATTGTCGAAAAAGCCAGTAAAGCCTTTAAATCTGTTTGACGCACAGCAGTAAATGAACCCCAGAACAACGTTAAAAGACCAATCACACTGACTAACCAGAACCAAACAGCCTCGCCTCCAAATACTGGAGAAAAACGCGCAACTAAATATATACCAGCCTTTACCATTGTTGCCGAATGTAAATAAGCGCTGACTGGTGTCGGTGCCTCCATCGCGTCTGGCAACCAAATATGGAAAGGAAACTGTGCGGATTTAGTAAATGCACCGATTAGAATAAGGATTAACGCTGGGATAAACAGTGTCTGCTCTCGTATAACCCCTACATTGGCTACGATTTCACGTATACTAAATGTACCTGAAGCTACATAAAGCATTAGAAATCCCACAAGCATTGAAAGGCCACCGAAAACGGTAATTGTCATGGCTTTTCTTGCACCAGCACGAGATGCTTTTCGATGATGCCAAAATGCAATTAACAGGAAGGATGACACACTTGTTAACTCCCAAAATGTGTATAATACCATTAAATTATCTGAAAAGACGACGCCAAGCATAGCGCCCATGAATAGTAATAAATAGCAGTAAAAATGATGAAGAGATTCTTTCGCTGATAAATAGAAAATAGAATATAAAATGACTAAACTACCTACACCCGTAATCAGCAAACCAAAAATCATACTGAGTCCGTCGAGGTATGTTGTGAAATTTATATTAAAAGAGGGAATCCACTCATATGTATGAATAAAAGTTTTACCCTCGGCAATTTGAGGAATATAGCGCGCGAGTAAAAGAAACAAGATGAATGGAACGGATAAAACAAACCAGCCAAGATGTGCAACACGCCTTAGTCGCCTATAAAGTAGTGGAATAAGCGCAGCACAAACAAATGGTAAAAGTATCGCAATGAAAACAGTAACCAAGTGAAAACCTCCTACTATCAATTTCGTTCAGCAACTTGCTGTTTGATATGGTGCGAAAACAGATATGAGACAATAATCGATAATAAAGTATTCCCAAATCTACTGAAGTTACTACTGATTAAACTTTGCTCCGCCCACAAAATATCAATAACAATTGCTGAAGGCTCTAACTGTATTCAGATAGCGTTTAAATACTAAAGCCTTTTTAATGAAAGCTAACTAACATATCAGAAATTCTCTTGAAATTTGATTATTTATCAAGTACTAAAGTATGTACTCCTTGAAATGGAAAGTAAGTGGTTTGTGTTGAAGTAATAAACAATAATAGATAAAATCTATTTCATTCAACATTCAGCACATATTTTATGCAGGGAGAAGCTTTTGGTGATAGCACTGCATAAAATCAGGGGGGAACTTTTCAGGCTATGAGCTTCCTATTTTAAGAAGCCTGAATAACCAATATTGCCTTAAAGCCTAGAGAAAATGTCATGTCACATTGGTGTATCAAGTCACTTGACTATTCTATTTAACTAACTGCATAATAGTGTGGCATATAGAAGCAATTGGTTTAAATGCACGAAATGCATAAATCAAATAACTGTAAAGTATAGAGATAACCCAGTTTTTTCAAGGTTTTCCCGATATATTGTCATTAACTTTTATACATTTTTAGTATACATTATAAATGAGCATAATGCACTGTATCAGTATCGATTTTAGCTGTTTTAGGATATTTTTTTCAAAATCGACAGAATAAATAACAAAATAACAACAAGATAAGAGGTGTTAATTTTGATGAAGCATGTAAAAGGGCGTTTAGACGAAAGTATATTAGTTTGTGTCTACTATGGACTTAACGGTGAGCGATTAATACGACGTGGTCATAAAATGGCTACAATGTTAGATTGTCCACTATATATTCTTTCGGTCGATTCGCAACCCCTTGATGCATTTGATGCAGAGAAATCTAGTTACATTGAGCAATGGAAAAAGTTATCTGATGAGCTTGAAATTGAAAAGTTCATATTACAAGATAATGAAAAGCGCCCAATACAAAAGGTTATTGCAGAAGTGGCAAAAAATTACGGAATTTCTCAAATCATCGTAGGCCAAAGTGCACAAAGTCGCTGGGAAGAGATTACAAAGGGTTCCTTCCTTAACGTCTTATTAAAAGAAGTTCCTTTTGTTGATTTTCATATCGTGGCTGTCCAGCGTCCAACTGACGATGATGCAAACGATACATACGAAAAAGGTGTACGTGCTTATTTAATTCAAGAACATGAAGACTTTAAAGTAGCATTTACATGTCCTAAATATGTATCAATTGAAGGTATATTTTTCAAAGAGATTGGCACTGACTTTGATAACGGTATTTTTAAATTCACTTACAATGATAAAATGCATGAGGTTCACATATCAGAAGGCTATGTACTAGATAAAGAAAAACTTCCGGCTAAATTTTTATCTCCATTACGTCAATAATAAAAACGCGTTCCTCTAACTTGAGAACGCGTTTTAGCTTATCTAAAAAATATGAATATAAATTAAAGTGTAGCATTAATCAAAAGTTGATTTTCACTCCGAGTTGGCGCTTTCCGCGGGCTTGCCTTCAATCTCCTCGTCACTACGTTCCTGCGGGGCTTTCAGCGCAAGCTCATCCCGCAGGAGTCGCCATTCTCCGTGAAAAATCAACAGTTCCTCATCATTAGTGTATGAATAGCAAACTGAACTAAAATAGTATAATAACTTTGATTAAAACACCTAAAACATCCAATCTAAATCCTCACCTTGGAGGAAAACAGACTTTTCGATGCTCCTTTCAAAAAATCACCATACAGCTTTATGCAATTAGAAGTAGCATTTTTATTTTTCATTCTTACCTGAGCCTTACACCGCAGAAGCTGGCTTATCCTTAGGTAAGAAAAATGCTACGAGTAATAATAATGGTAGCAAAGAAACGACCATCATCGTAAAATCAATACCTCTATGATCCATTAATACACCGATGACCATCGCACCTATTGCCCCCATTCCGAAAGCAAAGCCAGTTGTTAAACCAGCCATTGTACCAATTTTTGTCGGAACAAGCTCCTGCGCGTAGACAACTGTTACCGAGAAGCTAATCATAATTAATGTACCGATAATCACTAAAAATATCATTGCTGCCCATAACGGTACATAAGGCAACGCTAAACAAAATGGCATCGGTACAACAACGGACAGTAAAATAACATTTTTTCTACCAATTCGATCTGATAACGAACCTCCGAAAAATGTGCCAACAACACCAAATGCCATAAAGGTAAAAATTAAAACTTGTCCAAGGCGAAGGCTAACACCATAATGATCCATTAAATAAAACACATAAAAACTTGTAATATTGGTTGTATAAAATGATCTCGCAAAAATAATAGTAAATAGTAACGTTAACGCAATACCTACTTGTTTCTTTGTTAACGGAGGTAAGTTGGAAACTAATACACGTTTTTTCTTTGCCAAACGTTCTTGCTCCAACTGCTTTTTATACCAACCTGCAATTTTACTCAATATAAGAATACCTATTGCTGCCACTACTAAGACAATTGCTGCACCACGTTGCCCAAAAATATCAAAAATATAAGCACTAATTAGTGGTGCTAGTGCTTGCCCAGAGTTACCTCCAACTTGATAAACCGATTGGGCAAGTCCTCTTTTTGATCCTGCTGCCATAAATGAAACACGTGAACCTTCAGGATGAAAAATAGCTGAGCCAAACCCTAAAAATAATACTGCAATAATAATTATCCAATATTGCGATGTGAACGCTATAATGGCAATGCCTATGAATGAACTTATCATTCCAATTGGTAAAGCATATGGTATTGGCTTTTTATCGCTAGCAAACCCAACAATAGGCTGCAAAGCAGAAGCAAACATATTTAACACAAATGAAATAAGACCTATTTGTGTGAAAGTTAGCCCTAAATCACTCTTCAATATTGGGAACATCGCTGGAATAACAGCTTGCATCGTATCATTGATAAGATGAGCGACAGCTATTGCAATCATTATTGGATAGATCGGATTATTAAAATTCTCTATTTGCTTATTCATATCGTCACCCTCTTTCTAATTTTTGTAATTTTTCATTTATAAGAGATTGTCGCATACTATTGACCTTTTTGCACAAGCTATTCATTGAAAATAGCAGTTTTAAGGGAGTTGATTTATGTATGAATATAGACGAATTTTTTAAAGCTGATTTTTGGGAAATGATACTTAGGGCAACACTTTCCTTCTTTGCGTTACTCATTGTAACTCGATTACTAGGAAAGAAACAGCTTGGACAACTTACATTCTTCCACTATACAACAGGTATCACATTTGGTTCTATTGCATCTGAAATAGCAGCACAGGCTGAGACACCCTTTTTAGATGGACTTATTGCCCTCATTTGGTGGAGCATTTTAACATATATAATGACCATCATTACCATTAAATCTAAAAAAGCTCGTGTGATTGTAGATGACAAGCCAACAATCCTTATTCAAAATGGAATTATTTTAGAGTCTGCCTTAAAGAAAAATCGTTTGCATATGGATGAATTAGCGATGATGCTACGAGAACAAGCCGTATTCTCTATACAAGATGTACAATATGCATTACTTGAAACTACAGGAAAACTAAGTGTGTTACCAAAACCCGCTGAGCAACCCGCTACAAAACAAGATGTAAAGGCCGATGTTACACCACCAACCTATATTCCAACAGAAGTGCTTTCTGACGGCAAGGTTATTTATGAAAATTTAGTTGAACTTGAATTGACTGAAGATTGGCTTTTGAAAAAGCTGAAAAAGCAAAATGTCCAAGCCGTTGAAGATGTTTATTTTGCTCAGGTTCAAACAAACGGCTCACTATATATAAGCATGAAAGATAAAGCAAGACGATCAAGCCCTTAACAGCTTGTCTCGTCTTGCTTAATCTATTTTCACAATATCCAATGGTGTTATGATGCCAATTAGCTTTTGATGTGGCTTTCCATGCTCCGTTATTAATAAAGCTTCAAAACGGCGTCCCCTTTCCACACCTTGTTTAAAAATTTCTTCTGCCTCGTAAATCGTTATGTATCTACTCACAAATTTATAATTCACTCTATTTTTTTCATGCATTAAAATATCATGTAAGGTCGGAATCTTCTTAGGTATTTGATCGCCTTCCATCATGGTAGCTAACCAGTTTGTAATTCCAACTGTAGTCACAAGCCCTTTAAATTGATCTTTATGGTATACAGGAAACTGTGTAAATTTACGATGACGTATAACTTTTAACACATGTTTTAATGAATCTCTTTCTTGAAAAGCTAGCACCTTTTTGCGGAACATTTGTCCAACGAGCGTTGGCTTAGCAAGTGTAGTATCGATATATTCAATTCTTTCAACCACGTCTAGATGTGGTTCAGCAATGACATATTCTAAGGACGTATGGTGATGAACAATTGCATTTCGTAAATCTGCATAAGAGCGCAAATCGTCTTCATATTTACGAACTAGTACATCCTTCTTCTTAGATTGATCGATAAGACGATAAAAGGGCATAAAGTCCTTTGCACCAACAATATTCCTTAACCTGTGATCTATCCGATTAAACGCTGTGAGAAAGCGATCGGAATTTTCTGTAGCCAATTTATCCACACCCTCCAACTTATTTTTCATATTTTCCGAGTATTTGACAAATTCTGAGTTATAACTACATTATATTCCTAAGTTATGGATATTCCAAGAACAGCTCTTATTATTCTTAGCTCTACCTTCTTTTAGACCGCTCACTTCCTTGTTTATTCCTATTTTTATTTGGTACTGTCCAATGAATGTTTAAATCAAAAAAGAAAGCATCAACGAGGTAGGGATCTACCAAGTTGATGCTATCAATTATGCCTCGGCATAATTACGTCCGGAATCGGCTGTAAGAAGTTAAACAAGATTCAATCAACATACCGTTTCTTACCTCGCCACTAGCGATTACGCTGATTTTCACCTTAATATTATCTCTATATTTTCGTCATTGATGCGTTTTTCTTCATTGTCAAAATTCCGATACTCATAAAAATTATTGTGACAACTAATGTAATAGATAGACTCCACCAATAATCTGGCATCTCCATTGTGCCCCTAATTAATTGAACGCCATATACCGGTAATTTCCATGGTGATATTGTCCAAAATGCTCCAACTATAGCATCCAATATTTGCCCAATAAATATGAAAGCGAATGCACATGTTGCTGCTACCACTGTTTTAAAGGCTGCACTCATCATTAATGTCACTGCTAGCACAAAGAGTAACCAAGAAAAGTACGTGAAAAAGCTTGCCACAAGAGGTCCTATCTCAAATGTCCCATAAAGCACGACCGTATAGTATACGCTTGCAGTAAAACCAGCTAAAATACTAACAAAACCAACAGTACTCATAACGATAAATTTACTCATAAAATAAGCGCCGAACGATATAGGACGGACGTACAATAAAGTACCCGTCCCATTTGCTCTTTCTTTACTAACGACTCCTACAAAAGTAGCCATCAATACGAGTAAACCTATCGTTTGAAATTGTCCAACGGAAGCTTGTAATAGGTCAACTGGCATTAATTCTGGCATCAACATTTCAAAGCCTTCTGGTAAGTTACCAACAGCATTTAAAATATCCTTCATATAATAGTTTGTCAGGGGATCAGTCATACCGAGCAACGCAAATACAAGAGGTATCCATAAAAACTTCCAGCTTCTCCAAGCTTCTCTGAATTCCTTTTGCAGAAGTACATTAAATCCTCTCATATTTTTCTCGCCACCTTCATGAAAATCTCTTCAAGTGATGCTGTTTGTCTCTCTACTTTTCGTATTTTAAAAGGACAACTACTTAAAAATTGAAGCAGTTCCTGCATACTCGGTTTTTCATCATTAATTTCTATATACACATTACAGCCCTTTGCTTCTCCTATAAGTTCAGATTGACTAGCAAAAAGTTCTGCCTCTTTTTCGGTGTTAAATTCGACAACATAATTTGGTTCATCAAAACGTTGTCGGACTTCACGTAATGTCCCCTGTTCTACTAGCTTTCCATCACGTAAAAACAATAATTGATCTGTCATCTCTTCGGCATCATTTAAAATATGTGTCGAATATAAAATAGTTGTTTCTTGTTGTAGGCCCTTTAATAAATCAAGAACTTCCCTACGACCTACCGGATCCAATGCAGACACAGGTTCATCCAATAACAGTAGTTTAGGCTTATGCACAATTGCCTGGGATATTCCAAGTCGTTGCTTCATGCCACCAGAAAATATAGCAATCTTCTTATTTAAATCATTACCTAGACCTACAAACTCAAGTGTTTTTTGCGCTTCTAGTGTTGCTTTTTTTGTAGGCACACCATTTAACTTTGCAGCCATTTCAGTAAACTCTAACGCACTTAACCAAGGATGGAATTGCGGATACTGTGGCAAGAAACCAATATTGGCTCTTAAATCACCATCCAGCATTTTTACACTTCCAGAGGTTGGTTTTAATAAACCTGTTAGCATCGATAATGTCGTTGTTTTACCAGCGCCATTGGGTCCAATTAATGCTGTCGATGTATTTTCCTCTAATGTGAACTCTATTCCATCCACAACTACTTTCTCTGCAAATTGCTTTGTGAGTCCCGTTACCTGAAGTAATATCGTCATGATTGTTTTCTCCCAACTATAAAGTACGCAATTGATCCAACAATATTAGTAAAAATAATCAGAAACACCCATAAAATTTTAGGCCCATTTGTAGCATGGATTTTACGTAAATCAATTAGAGCTACAATCATTAAAATAAATTGGACCACAATTAATGGTGCTATGACCGCCCACGGAACTTTCGCTAACTCCTCCATCATAGAGATCACCTCATCTTTGTTATATTATTACTATAACAAAAACTGTTCTATTATGCATAGTACAAATTTATGTATACAGCAGACCGCTAAGTACATAACTATACGGAAAATAAAAACAGCTAAATATCCGTAATTATGAGGATTTAAGTCTATTTTTATCATCTGATAATTTCAAGAATATCTAAAGTGGAAAGCGTAGTGCGACAGCAGCAGCACGATGTTGATAACGAAGGCGTTATCAGAGGATGTGATGGCAAATGTCATCCAACTTTTAGTTTTATCGGAACACTTTCATGAATTATCGCCCAACTTTTAATTTTTATCGACAACTACCTTTCAATGAGCAAAAAGGATAATTCACTAACTAATAAAGAAGATGTACCAAAGTTAAAAAAACTTTTGGTACATCTTCTCATTTATTTATATAGCTTCTGCAAAGCATCTTCCATTTTAGGACGAATTGTTACTTGTGGACGGGCGTTCTTGACTGCCTCTTCCGCTGCCTCTAGAGAATTGGCCATGCCAAGCTCCATTAATACAGCAGTGGCAGCCACTCCTGCGCGACCTCCCCCGCTTCCGCAATGGAAATACACTTTCTGCCCATTGTCATAGGCAGAAACAATTTCTTTCGCAACTTTTTGAATAGATGGCGCTACTTCTATGTCCTCATCAGCAATTGGCATATGCTTGTACACATATGAAGTCGCTTCCTGCTCCTCATTGGATAAGCCATTTACTCGAACATCAATCACGATATCCACCGTTTCTTGTTCAAAAGCTAAATCTGCATCTTTTGCACCGCCAAAGAATAATCGATCCTTTACTAATACATCGTAATTTTTCTCCATAGTATGCACGCTCCAAATGATTATTTAAGTAAATGCTTAATATCATCATAGTACGGAAGAGCTGTTAATGCCCCTGCTTTAGTGGCTGCCAAAGCACCTAGCTTATTACCAAAGCTTACACAACGAACAAGTTCCTCTTCCGTTGTAGGTAAACCATTGTAATGAACATCGCGCAATACACCAGCCATAAATGCATCTCCAGCACCCGTAGTATCTACTGGCACTACCTTTTCTGTCGGTACATGGATAACCTCACCATTCAATACCGCATAAGTGCCATCTTCACCTACTGTTACTAAAATAACGGGCACTAAATAACTATTTAATTGCTCAATTCCCTCTTCCAAGCTAGTTGTTTCTGTCAGGAAAAATAATTCTTCATCAGTAACCTTTAAAATATCTACGTTCTCGAAAAATGACGTGATGGTTTCACGGCAAATTTGCTCACTGCTCCAACGAAGCGGGCGAATATTCGCATCCATTGCGATAATTGCTCCTTTTTCCTTTGCCATCTCTACGGCAGCACGTGTTGTATCAAGTGCTGTGGGATGGAACATTGTACCCGAGCACACTGTTAAAGCAGATGCATGTTTAAAAGCTGCTTCATTTAATTGTGTTGCTTCTACTTGTAAATCTGGCGTCTCATCGACATAATCTTTAAAAATTCGCTCACATGCCTCTGTTAAATGTACATAGACACCGCTAACACGCTTCGCAGGGTTAAATACTGCATAATCTAGGCTTACCCCTTCTTGTGCAAGGCCATCTCGAACAAACTGAGATCCTTCGTCATCTCCTGTGATCGTAATTAATGCAGATGGAGCACCAATACGGCTAATTCCCGCGGCAACATTTACCGTTGCACCACCCATATATTTAGTAAAAGATGTGTTTGTTACATCATCAGCGATATAGTCAATAAAAGCATCTCCGTAAACTAATATAAAATCCTTATCTTCCTTTGTCATTGTTATCCTCCTGAAACTCTAGTCATTATAGATTAACACGAAATTTGATGTCGCATAAAGTTTTAAACTTTCGGAAAAATAATAATTATGACTTGGCATAGTTGTTGCTGTCGCTTCGCTTTCTCACAGATAAACAATGCGTCTGGAATCGGCTTTAGGCCTGCACGAGGGCCGACAAGATGTCGGTCATTTCAGTAATGCCACAGGACGTGGCGATTTTACGATGCAGGTCAGTTCGCCGTTATCGCATAGATGCGATGGTTTTTAGGCTAACATCCTTTATTAACTCTTTTCCGATTTCATGCCACCAGAATATCACTATTTTCTCAAAAACTTGAGTCATCCTCTATCTTTGTTATACTTGCCTATAGAAAGGTAGGGATTTTGACAATGAGTATTACAATTCGACAAGCGCAACCACAGGATGCCCATGCCGTTGTACCATTAATTATTGATGCGATTGGTGATATTGCCAACCGTTTAACAGGAGAACAGACAGCTAAAGCAGTTGAACAAGAACTTACTGTACTATTCAAGCGTGAGGATAATCGACATTCCTATTTAAATACTTTTGTTGCTGTTGAGAATGAGCAAGTATTAGCAATTCTTGTTTACTATAATGGTGTCGAAGCCATTCACATGGATGAAAACCTCGTAAAATGGCTTGAAGAAAAAAATGCGCCATCCATTATCATCGATAAAGAAGCTCATGAAGATGAATATTATATTGATACTATTTGTGTAGCACCAGAAGCTCGTGGTAAAGGAATTGGAACATTATTACTGCAATTTACCATAGAGGAAACACAAAAACGAGGCTATACAAAATTATCATTAAATGTTGAAACACAAAAAGAAGACGCTCGTCGCCTTTATGAACGCATGGGCTTTGTCATTACAGAGCCATGGTCCATCATTGATGAACCATTTCATCATATGGTGAAGCAATTTTAGGAAGTGAAACAAAAAAACATGAAGAAAAATTTATTTTATCCTCTTTTAATTGTCATTGCTTCTAGTAGCTACGGAATACTATCGACAATTGTCAAAGTAGCTATGCAGCATGGCTTTACAACAGGAGAGGCCGTATCGAGTCAATATATTATTGGCTTTATGCTTGTTGCAACTATTTTTATAGTGACACAAAGACAATTACCGAAGCTTTCTAAAAACGGACTGCTTATTTTAGTGTGCGCCGGGATATTTACCGGGGCTACAGGGATAATATACGGAGAATCATTAAAGTATCTACCAGCATCTCTTGCAGTAGTAATGCTCTTCCAATTTACATGGATAGGCTTATTAATAGATTGCGCACTTCATAAACGTTTACCAAGTCGGACTGAAGTAATTTCTCTCATTGTATTATTTGCTGGAACTATTTTAGCTGCCGGTGTACTAAATGTAGATTTAAGCGGTATTCCTATTCGAGGCTGGTTACTAGGGTTTGCTGCTGCCTTTACTTTTGCTTGCTTTATTCAATTTAACTCTCGTCACTTGGAAGGTATTACAACTACATCACGCGTGTTAATTGTTTCCTTTGTCGCTCTTATCATGATTAGTATTTTCCTTAACCCTGAAGTCCTTTGGAACGGCAAATTATTCGCCGGAGGGTTATGGAAATTCGGACTAGCACTAGGGCTCTTCGGTATTATATTGCCGATTTATTTATTCTCAATAGCTGTTCCGAAAGTAGGAGGAGCTCTTGCCTCTATTTTAAGTGCTATGGAGTTACCCGTTGCCGTAACCGTTTCAGTTATTGTTCTACATGAACCTTTAACTTCTTTACAAATTGCGGGTATTATTTTGGTTATTATCGGTATGATGCTACCGACAATACTTTCGCAACGACGACAAAAGGATAAATCTTTAAAGACTATCAGTAAGTAAATACTGTAATCTAAATTAGAAAGGGAGATGTATCACATTTTTGATACATCTCCCTTATTTCTATATAAACTTTTATAAACCAAGCGCTGGATACATAACCAAACGTTACTCAGGCGTCTTATTTAATTTACTTTTTGTGAGCTATTAAATATTGAAGTTATTGGCCATTGATAAAGTTCTTCCACCCACAATAATTAAAATGCCTAAAATTGACCACAATATACGTTTATACATTTACTTTCTACACCTCCCTTTTTGAAAATTATATGTTAAATTAACTTTTCGTTAGCTTAATTATAATATATTAAAATTTATTGAAGATTTTCTTTAATAAAAGAAATTCCAAAATATATAGTGTTTCCTAGCATGTCATAAAACAAATCGTTATTTTCCGAATATTCAAATTAAAAATACATTTTAATTTATGATAAAAATTTAATTAAAAAGAATATAATCTTTAAACTATTAATTAGTTACGCGTCATCAATTATTACTCGTAATTAAATCTGGAAAAGGGAGGAATCATTCATGCATTTTGAAACATTCAAACCAACTCAATGTAATGAACAACATGGTATTAGTATCAACATTACAATCTCTAAAGAACGTTAATAATTTCATTACTTTATAAGCTAATCAAAGGAGGAATCATTCATGCATTTTGAAACATTCAAACCAACTCAATGTAATGAACAACATGGTATTAGTATCAACATTACAATCTCTAAAGAACGTT